>DATGCC010000934.1:0-6633 GCA_035312345.1 Rhodothermales bacterium | reverse complement strand
CGTAGAAATCTATGCGCCACAGGGCAAGGATTTGCAGACGCCGCACACCCGCGATGAGGTCTACATCGTGGCCGAAGGCAGTGGCATGTTCATCAATGGCGAGACGCGGCACCCGTTCGGGCCGGGCGACTTTCTCTTCGTCCCGGCAGGCGTGGTGCCTCGGTTCGAGGATTTTACCGACGACCTGGTCGTGTGGGTGCTGTTCTATGGTCCCGAAGGCGGCGAGGCAAATATGACAACAGATTGAGCCCATGGAAAAGATCAACCTCGCCGAAAAGTTCGCACTGATACAAGAGCACTGGAGCCCAAAAATCATCGGCGAACTCAACGGGCAGCATGTCAAACTCGCTAAAGTCCAGGGGGACTTTGTGTGGCATCACCACGCCGACGAAGACGAGCTATTCCTCGTAGTGAAGGGACAACTCACCCTCAAGCTACGCGACCGGGATATCGTATTGAATGAAGGCGAATGCTACATCGTGCCGCGTGGCGTAGAGCACAAGCCCGTCGCCAAAGAAGAGGTACACCTCCTACTTTTCGAGCCTGCCGACACGCTCAACACGGGTAACGTCGCGAATGAACGGACGGTGGCTACGCTGGACCGGTTGTAGCTCACGCTGCTTCTGCGGAGGATACGTTTACCGGCTCCTCCTGCCCCTCAGGCGGTAGTTCCGGTAGTTGCTCCTCAGCGCGTGGGGCCGAAGCAGGCAGCACCCCAGGAATTCCCTGAGCGAGCAATACGGTAAACTTGGTCCCCTCGCCCACCACGCTCTCGACGCTGATGCTTCCGCCCATGCGTTCCACCAGTTCTTTCGTAATCGAAAGGCCCAGCCCTGTACCCTGCTGGGTGTTGGAGTAGGCCGTTTCTTCTTGCGTGAACGGCTCGAACAGCTGGTCGATAAAGGATGCCGAAATGCCAATACCGGTGTCGAAAACCTCAATGGCAACAGCTGGCTCGCTGTGCTGGGTTCCCTGGTATCGCTGAAGCACCGCCTCCCTCACGTAAACGCCCACACAACCGTGATCGGTAAACTTGATCGCATTCGAGATTAAGTTGATGAGCACCTGCCGTAGCCGCAACGGGTCAGCATGAACGGTTGGAGCCTGCATGTCGATGCGGGGACGCAGGAGTTGCAGCTTTTTGGTCTCCGCCAAGGGCAAGAGTTGCGCGGTTATTTCTTTAAGCACCGGTAGCAGTTCAATGCTCGAAATCTCTAGTTCGACGCGGCCCGACTCGACCTTCGCCATGTCCAGCAGGTCGTTGATCAGCGATTTCAGCCGCTCGCAACTTTGCCGGATGATGCCGAGAAACTCCTCGTGCATCGGATTGTCGTCAGGCAGTTCTTCCAGCAAGATCTGGGCATAGCCGCTGATGGCCGTCAGTGGGGTACGAAGCTCATGGCTCACCGACGATACAAACTGCGTCTTCGCCAGGTTGGCCGCCTGGGCCTGCACCATCATGTCTTTCAGGTCGGCGGCACGCTGGTGCACCTTCTCATGCAGCGAGTTGATGCGGTGGCGCGCTTTTGCAGCCGTCTGCACATCGTGATAGACATCTACGATCAATTGTGTAAGGATGAAGGCGAGTAGCCCCCCCCAGACGGGATACCGTAGCGCCGCAGCAGGCGTCTCGGTTATCAGGCCCATCGTCATCAATCCCAGGGACGCGGTGAATATCATCAGGCCAAGAAAAATGACAGGACGCTGTATGACATATACACGCCAGACCACTACGCCCAATGGCAAGATTAACAGCACAGGCATAGCCATTCCAGCCTGCAAGGCAACTTGCGTAAGATGCGCTGGTACCGATATCACTATTACAGCAACCACGCATAGCCCAACGATTGCCAGACCTGACAACACCAGTGTGCAGAATGCGCGATGCCAGCGTGCTGATCGGCCTGGATGTAAGCGCCGGACGGCTTCCCGATAGCGCCATGACCGGCGCAGCTTGGGAATCATGTGCTTCATTCCAAACAACAGCGGGAAATGCGTACTCAGCACCAGCGTCACAGCCAGTGTAAACAAGATTGCCAGGAAGGCCGACCCAACCAGACCGCCACTGTCCTTTGAGACAAACTCCAGGGCAATACTGCCAATGAGTAGGGCGAGGGCAGGATAGCGCGGGTCGCTGTAGAGTCGCCAGAGCAGCACCAGCAGGATGAGCACGGGCACAGATAGCCCAAGCATAAAGGCCGAGCCAAAAGACAGGCCGCGAGATACCCCTGGATCTGATTCAGTCACACGCTGCACAGGCGCAACGGGGACCTGGCTTGCCTTCGGAGCCGCCTCGACTGTTTCCTCTTCCGTAGCGGGTACCGCTACTTCTTCGGTAATGCCGGTTTCCCCCAAGGTACGTTCCAGAATGAGCGTATCGAGCCACCCCGAGCCAAAGACCCACCCCAGACACGCAAGCAATACCATCCCAGCCAGCCATAGCCAGATATGGTGCTTCAAAAATCTATCTTTCATGCCTGCAGAGGTCGAAAACGGAGAGGAGTACGTATTCTATAATCGGACACTTCGCACGCCGATTAAGAACAGGGCATAAGCAATTCCATTCTCCGTGTTTAGCTCTGCGCGTGACGAGGAGACTATGCCCTGGTAAGCCGCTCTTGCTGCTCTTCTTCTAGTAGCTGTATCAAATCATCTTCGGGTGCATAGCGCAATTCATAATGCTTCTTCCAGACCTTGTCGATCAGCTTTCGAACGCGTAGGTTCGTGGTGTCATTGGTGGCGAAGATGATCCCTTTACCCTGGCTTCCAATGCCCATTACTGCTATGGGCACGATCGGCACGTCTAACAGTTCTTTCCAGTCTGCACGCGGCAAGCAATGCTTTACATGGCGAATGGCCATAAATACAGATTGGCGGCCTAAATACGCCGTTTCGATATCTGCAACACGGGCGGCCTGCTCATACAACTGTTCCAGGTTCACATTCGGCAATAGCAACAACAACCGCCAGAAAGGTTCTTGAAAGAAGGCGAGATGACGCATACGCCAGACGTGCCATACCGATTCTACTTCTGCCTCGGACACAAGTTGATCGAAAAGGGCCATGATGACGACATGGTCACGCAGGTCCAGGGGAGAAAACCGAGGCCCCTCCTCAACTGATTCATCCAGAGAGCCTACTACTGCCATTGCCATGTGTCTAACGGAAATGTGTGATCGGCGCGATTTTAGGCATATCCTTGCAAAGATAGCACCTGATTTCCCGGTATACGTCATCCGAATGACCATGTCTGGATAGCCTCCATCCTCTAACCCTTCAGCTTTTTTTCTCACGTCCATATGCGGCCTTATTGCCGCTCTCACGTTCCTTCCATCAACCAGACATAGTGAATCTGAACAGAATAGGCCTTTTTCATTCAAGCCGTACGAATGGAAACGGGGGCCGGAAATAATTACCACTTACCAGTAATATTTCGAAAGGAACAGGCTCCGAAGAACCTGTCCCTTTATTTTCTACTGTGATTAACAAGCGGGGCGAGGTGCTACCAGCACCAGAACAGCCAGCAGGTTAGCGTATTGGTGCCCAGACGTGACAAAAGCATATTCTCCTGCATCGAACACGCTTTGCGTGAGCGACTCTCGCTATGAGCTCTTGCCCGCATCTTCGAGGTATCGCTGCAAACCGTACTGCTCTGCTCACAGAGGGCACATAATTACCTCTGGACCTCCCCACTGGCTTCTGACCCTGTGGCAGCACGGCGCACGAAGAGTTCTTGCTGGATACGTGCGTAGCTGCCAAACACGCCGCGCGCGCCCTCAATACGCTCTAGCACATTCGGAATCTCGCCCGGAGCAAACGTAGAGCCGCCCTGCTGCACACTCTGAGACCGGATGAAGTCGTACAGGTTGTCGTCGATCGCGTTGGCGATGAGCCGGTTGGGACCGTAAAAGATGATCGCCAGCCACGGCACCTTGATGGTCAACGTGCCATCCGCATTCGCGTCATAGTTGCCCTCGTTGAGGATGGGAGCCCCATTAATGCGCAGCTCTTCGATGGTGATCTCGCCATCCTGATCTTCGAAAAGGGCCTTGGCAAACGGGGTGAGTTGCTCTTCGCGGGCATCCAGCGCCTCGGTGACGAAGATAAAGTAGGTCTGGTCCCGCCCTGGCACGCGGCTACGCGTCACGCGCAGTTCAAACTGATCGGTACTCTGATAAACGAGCGAATCGGCGCTGGCTCCCACCACACTGAACGTGTCGGGCACGACGGTGGTGGCAATAATACGGTCGCTGCCGGGCACGCTGGCCTCCAGCCGGTATGTCCGCAATGGCTCGACGCGGGCCGCCTCATCAACCGCCCGATAGACGCCGGGCTCGTCCGTCGCCATTCGAAACGGGTAGCTGGCTTCAACCATCCCACTCTCATCCAGCAGATCTACCCGTACCTCAGCATCCTGCACAACCCGAAAGGTGGATTCCCGATTCAGGGGCAATGTCCGGCTCAGGCGAATCGGCTCGAAGGGGGCTCCTGCTTCGAGATAGCCTTCTACCACAACCTCTTCCTCGTACGTGCCGGGATCACCGCTGTCGCACGCCGCAAGGGTTAGCAGAGCGAAGAGAAAAAGCAAGTAGCGGACTTTTGAGCGTTGCATGTTGACATTGAGCATGGTATTTCACCTATCTAAAACCGTAGCGTCAGCGACACATTGGGCAGCGGAATGGGAATCTGCGGCACCTCGTTGCGCGTGACGGTGTTGTCGTCTTCAAATTCCAGGAAGTAAAACCAGATGTTGCGCTGGGCATAGACGTTGATCACCTGGAGTTGCAGTTCGTAATCGGCAAAACCAAAGAACCGCCCCAGCTTGCTAAACCCGAGATCCAGACGGTGGTAGCTGGGCAACCGTGCCGTATTCAGACCCGGCGTGACGAGCACATCCAGCGATTCCTGACCGGTGACCGTCCCGCCTCCGACAAACTTATACTTCGCTGTCGGTTCGGTGTAGGCCTGCCCGGTGGCGTACGCGAAAACGCCCGTCGCCCGCCAGGACCGGCCCAGGTCATAGTTGAGGACGAGGTTCAGATCGTGGCGGCGGTCGTATTTGGGCGGATAGTTCTGCGGCTCCCCGTCCTTCAGGTTGATCTGCGGAAACGTGCGCCGTGTGACCCCAAAGGTATACGAGGTGAAGCCATTCAGCCGCCCCGCCGTCTTGCTGATCTGCAACTCCGCGCCGTACGCATAGCCGCGCCCAAACTCGAAATACTCGTCATAATCCAGCCCTGCTGCATCGGGCAGGAATGGGTCGAGCACGAAGAGGTCGCGCATCGTCCGGTAATAGACTTCACCATCCACGCTGTACTCGTCGCCGACGAGTGTTTTGGCTCCGAGAATAAACTGATCGCCGAAAGCTGGATTGACGCCATCGGCAGAGGTGAGCCAGAAGTCGAAGCCGGAAAAGCTTTCGTTGGTAATGAGCGTCTGGAACTGATAGTAGCGCCCGTAGCTCGACTGCAAGCGTACGCGGCTCGTCGGCTGGTATTCGGCCGAGAGGCGTGGCTCGAATCGAATGAAGTCGCCGTCGCCGAAGTAGCTCATCCGCACACCGGCCTGGAATTTCCACAGCGAGGTCGGGCGGAACGTCTCCTGCACGTACGCCGACGCATACGTCGACTGAATGCGTGGGCTGAACGTCTCTTCGCCATCGAAGATGCTCTTGAACGGAAACGTGAACGTCCCGGCCCAGAAGCCCCCCTCCACCTGATGCCGCTCGTTGGGGATGAACTGGAAATCGCCCTTGACCGAGGTATCGTAGATACGGCTGTCCTGCTGGATCGGCGTCCCGGCGATTTCGATTTTCGGCGTGCTGAAATAGCGCGAGTGGGTGACGGTGAAGTTAGAGAATAGCTGGTCGGAGAACAGGTGCGTCCAGTTGGCACTGACGGTACGGTTGCCGTAGTTGATGTTGAGCTTGGCGTCTTCGAGGAATTCCAGGTCGAGGTTGTCGGTGCCGGCGTAGAACGAGAGCGAGAGGCGGTCGTTGGGCGAGGCGTCGAAGTTGACCTTGCCGTTGAGGTCGTAGAAATAGAAGCCGTTCGGAATGCCTTCCTGCCCCTGCAACGCCGCCAGCAACGGTTCGAGCGTAGACCGACGAATCGCCAGCATCCATGAGCCTTTGCTGTAGGGTCCTTCCACAAACGCCCGCGACGAGAGGATGCCCATGCTGAGGCTGCCGTCATAGGCGCGCCGGTTGCCGTCTTTGTTGTAGATGTCGAGCACGGAGCCGATGCGCCCGCCATACGACGCCGGATAGCCGCCCTTGTAGAGCCGCACGTCTTTGATGGCGTCCGGGTTGAAGGTGGAGAAGAAGCCGAAGACGTGCGTCGGGTTGTAGACCGTTGTCCGGTCGAGCAAAACGAGCGTCTGCCCTGGATCGCCGCCGCGAATATAGAGGCCGCTCGAATAGTCCGACGCCGCCTTGACCCCCGGCAACAGTTGCAGCGAGCGGAAAACGTCCGGCTCCAGAATCGTCGGTAGCTGCTTGACGGTTTCAATCTTGAGCTGCGCCACGCCGATGTTGCGCGCTTCCTCTTCCTCGGCCCGGTCTGCCGTCACCACCACCTCGTCGATGAGCAGGTCGTCGGGCGTGAGTTCGATGTCCAGCCGCCGCTTTTCGCC
>DATGCC010000933.1:0-6471 GCA_035312345.1 Rhodothermales bacterium | reverse complement strand
CCCTTCGCATCGTCCGCAAACATCGCTAGGTTAGGTAGATAGTGGATGGTTGGTGGTGGATAGATTAGTTTTGGGAGTCTGTACGGTAGGCGCTATCTTGCCCCATCCCAATTCTGCATGCATCCTTTGAGAAAGCTTATGTGTTATCTACGCTATACCCTCTTCGCGCTTTGCCTGCTGCTCGTTGCCCCCTCTCCTGGTCTGGCACAGAAGGAAGCCGAACCGACCGTCGTAATCGTTATTCGTCATGCGGAAAAAGCCGCCGACCAGGGCAGCGATCCGGGTTTGACAGAAAAAGGCCTGCACCGTGCGCAGGCGCTGCTTGAGGCGGTCGGCGATGCAGCCGTATCTGCCATCTACTCGTCGCAGTTCAAGCGGACGCAGGACACAGTGGCTCCCCTCGCCGAACACCACGGTGTACCCATCACGACGATGGAAGTCAGCGGGGCCAACCTCAGCACCTATCCGCAAGAACTGGCTGACAACCTGCTGCAAAATCACCGGGGCGAGACGGTGGTGGTGGTCAACCACAGCAACACGGTCCCGTTGATCGTCGGTGCGCTGGGCGGCGGAGCGGTCCCCCCCATCACAGAAGAAGAGTACGACGACTTTTTCATCGTCATTATCCCCACCGACGGTCTGGCACGCACCATCCGGGCACAGTATGGCCTTGGCCTTGAAGAATGACCTTGCGCTGTTTGCGACAGGCCGACTTGAAATGTTGCTGCTTTCAGGGTAATGTGCAGCAACATTCCTGTCCCGCCAACCTTCGCAAAGTGTCCATGTCACTGCAACCTTTCTATCCGTCATCTGGCTATACACGCCGGGGATTTACCAAGTCCGCGGCGCTGGCCCTGGGCCTTGGCGCTGTCCTCCCATGGAAACAAAATCCAATGGCAACCCCAACCTATCCGTCCCTGCCTCAGGATGAAAAGCTGGGCATCGCACTGGTAGGCATGGGCAATTATGCGACGAATCAACTCGCGCCTGCCCTGAAGGAGACGCAGCTTTGTAAACTCGCAGGCATCGTCACCGGCACGCCCGCCAAGGCCACAATGTGGCAGGAGCGCCAGCCCGACCTCGAAGGCCATATCTACAACTATGACACCTTCGACCGCATCGCCGAGGACGAAGCCATCGACATCGTCTACGTGGTTTTGCCCAACAGCATGCACGCCGAGTACACCATCCGTGCGGCAAAGGCGGGCAAGCACGTCATCTGCGAAAAGCCGATGGCTGTCTCGGTAGCCGAGTGCCAGGCCATGATCGATGCCTGCGAAGCCGCCAACCGCAAGCTCTACATCGGCTACCGACTGCATTACGAGCCGCATAATGTGGAGGCTATGCGGCTGGGACAAGAAAACGTGTTTGGCGACATGAAGTACATCCATAACGCTTTCGGCTTCCGCATCGGCGATCCCACCCAGTGGCGGCTCAAAAAGGCGCTCGCAGGCGGCGGGGCACTGATGGATGTAGGCATCTACGCCCTCCAGGCGGCCCGCTACGTAACCGGCGAAGAGCCCGTCGAAGTCACCGCGCAGGAGTACAAGACCGACCCTGTCAAGTTTGCCGAGGTAGACGAAACCCTTACCTGGCAACTCACCTTCCCGAGTGGATGTGTGGCCAATTGTTCGACGAGCTACGCAGCCCGTGCCGAACGGCTGTATGCTGCTGCCGAGAACGGCTGGCTCGAACTGCGCCCGGCCTACGGCTACGGTGGCATCCAGGGCCAGACCTCCGAGGGGCCGATGGATTTCCCCCACGTCAACCAGCAAGCCCACCACATGGATGCGATTGCCGAGAGTATCATCAACGGACACGACCTGTTGATTGACGGCTACGAAGGGATGCGCGATATGCGGGTTATCGAGGCCATTTACGAAAGCATCGAAACGGGCGCACCGGTTTCGCTATGATGCTATGCCATGGCCTCCTTCGGAAAAAAAGGAAGCCTTTTCCTCTGGCAATCGCCCTCTAAAGGTGTTATTATCGGATACCATCCCTGGAATCGCTTCCGGGCGAAAGGATACAAAGGCGTATTTTGAAATAGTGGGCACCACTGCTTTCTGCCCTGCGCGCCTCGCAATCCGAACCTGTAATATTGTCTTGCCAGCCTCCTTGCGTTCTGGCCTTCCCTGTCACCCACCTAGAGAAGAAAATGAACACGGCTCCTGCCCCATCGGTCAACCGCAAACGCCTTTTTCTCGGAAGTTGCCTCGCCCTGATTGCTACCGCCACTGCCTTTGCGGTCGTCGGGGCCATCATGCTTTCGCTGAAAGCTGAGTTCGTGCTCACCAACGCTCAGGTCGGCTGGATCGGCGGCGCAGCGTTGTGGGGCTTCACCGTTTCGATGGTCGTTTTTGGTCCTTTTGTGGATTCCATCGGCATGAAACGGCTGATGTGGCTGGCCTTCCTGGCGCATACGGTCGGCGTGCTCGTCATGATCTTTGCCACAGGCTTTGCGATGCTCTTCATCGGCGCGTTGATCATCGCCATGGGCAACGGGCTGGTAGAGGCAGTATGCAACCCGCTAGTGGCATCGCTCTTTCCAGATAACAAAACGGTCAAGCTCAACCAGTTTCACGTCTGGTTTCCCGGTGGCATCGTGCTCGGCGGGCTGGGCGCGTACCTGCTCGATCAGGTTGGCTTCGGACTCTGGGAGGTCAAGCTGGCCCTCATTCTGATTCCGGCTGTGATCTATGCGTTTCTCTTCACCGGGCAGCATTTTCCTGAAACAGAACGGGTGCGGAGTGGCTATTCGACGGCGGAGATGTGGAAGGCGTGCCTGCTCAACCCGCTCTTCCTCCTGCTGCTTGTGTGCATGATGATGACTGCCTCGCTGGAGTTGGGACCGAACCGTTGGGTGCCAGCCGTGCTCGAAGCGGGCGGCATCGCAGGTATCCTGGTCCTCGTCTACATCAACGGCCTTATGGCGATCCTGCGGTACCGTGCAGGCGATGTGGTACATCGGCTTCAGCCAACGGGCATCCTGCTGGCGTCGGCTATCGTCTCGGGGTTGGGACTGCTGTGGCTCTCCTATGCAGAGACGACGGTGATGGCCTTTGCAGCGGCGACGGTCTTTGCCGTGGGCGTCTGCTATTTCTGGCCGACGATGCTGGGCGTGGTGGCCGAGCGCAACGTGGCTGGTGGCGCGCTGGCACTGGCGCTGATGGGCGGAGCCGGGATGGCCGCGGTCGGGCTGATCACCTCCCCGCTGATGGGCGACATCGCGGATCAGTATGCCCATGAACGGCTGGAAGGCCAGGAGACGGTGCAAGTGCTCGAACAGGCCCGCGCCACGTTCCCTGATCTGGCGGAGACGGCAGAAGGGCGGCAGGGCGTCGATCTCACCGCAGCGGCGGAGCAAGCAAGCAATGTGCTGACGACCTATCAAGAAACCGGTAGCTTGCCGGAGATCGAGACGGCGAATGCCCTGCGTGCCATCATCGGCAGTGGCGCTGAGACACCCGTAGTCGGTGAAGCCCAGGCCATTCTCGGCCCTGCCGATAACTACGGCGGGCGGCTCTCCTTCCGATGGGTTGCGCCCCTTTCCATTTTCCTTGCCATCGTATTTGGCGTTCTCTACGCCCGCGACCGGCGTACCACACCCTCTGTTCCTGAGCCTGAGTTAAAGGCAACCCATTCGGGTTAGTATGTAGCGTCCGACACGGAACGGAGACAGGTACCAACGATACGATACTTGGCGGATACCTGTTTTCAGTAGGTAGATGCCACACCGATTTTGCTCTAGCCTTCACTGGCTTGAACCCGTCTTTTGCTCAATCACTTCAATCGCCTTTTCAAGATACTCATCACGCCCTGCGCGTACGCCTTCTAATGTCCGTTCTAGGGGCATGGTGGGCTGGATGCCAATCAAGTGATGTTGTGATCCGTCATGTTTTATCACCCGCATCCCCGTCCATGAGATGCGGTATCCGCCGGGTAGGGTGAATGGGTTCACGTTTCCGTTCGCCCCTGCTGTCGGCTGTCCAACAATCTCACCCAACTGATAATGCTCCACAATACCCATGACGCTCTCGGCGTAGCTGATGGCGCGTCCGTCCGTAAGGAAAACAATCGTACCAGTAAACTGCGGCTTTCGGGGATCGAGTCGCCAGCGGCCCGTGGTATCGTAGGCTACCGTATCCATCTGATCTGGATAGATATGCTGCGGTACCTGCCATTGTGCCGAGCGCAACGGGGTATCTGTGAGGTATTGCAACACGCCATGCGTGCTGTTAGGATAGCCTCTCAGGTCGAAGATAACCCCGTCCGCCTCAGCAAGGTGTTCCGCTTCCTGTTCAACCGCGCTCATCTCCACAGCACTTAGATCTACGTAATAGAGCCCTGCCCTGAGTTCTTCGAGCGGTCCGGGACGCTCCCCCTGAATTCGCCCCTCATAGTTGTAATCCACTTCACAGGTAATGGTTTGGTCGGCACGCTGCAACGTCATGGCGACCTGCTCTCCGCGCTTACCCTGCACAAACGCACGCTGGGCACGCACCATTTTCCACTGCGGCGATCCAGAAAGGTACGGCAACGACTCACTGAGCACGTCCGATGCCAGCTTTCCGTCCTGTGTGACAACGATGTCCCCTCTCTGATAACAGGCATCCTCATTCGCCGGATCTGCAACAGCAACGATAACTAGTTGATCTTCGATTTCTTCTACCAGAAACGGCAGGCGCGCTTGCGGCTCGCCACGCACATAGCTCACGTATCCATGTCCATCTTCGAGTTGAGCTACCATCCACCCTAGCGTTTGGGTGAAATCCTCGGCGTTGCTGTCGGTGCTTGCCTGGCTCAGCGTCCGCATAAGTACCTCATCCCAATCAGTATTGATGACATCGAAATAGGGATAAAAATGCTGAAAAATGTTCCAGGCGATCACTACATCAGCATAGCGGAGTGCTTCGTTCTCAACTGTGATATTATTCAAATCAACTTCCTGCAACGCTGATTCCAGAGACTCCAGGGATGATGACGCCTCCTGTGGACGCAAGGTTTGTCCGTCCTTGCTGTAGAGGGCCAGTGGAATCTGGGCAGAAAGCCCCCGACCAAGCGGGCGTTCAACGACTTCGCCAGCCTGAGGGCGCTTCTCGAACAGTGCACTAGCCATTATCATCTTTGAATCAGATCTAATGAGTGCGGCGCGCTCCCCTTCGAAGGCATCTTCATCGATCGTCGTAAGCTCATAGCCCGGTGCACGTCCGCCCCAGCCTGCTGGCTTGTCACCCAAGGCCCCAGCTTCGAAGCCCGTATTCTCCAGAGGTACTGTTGTCCACCCAGCCGCCTGGTTCTCGCGGACAAACAGTTCAAAGCTATCGAGCCAGACCTTTCCGTGTCCCATAAGAAACCCGCCAAAGGTGATGTACTCGGCGTTTTCTGAGATGGGGCCTGTGATTTCATATGTGTCCCAAGTTGGACTGGTTACAGGTCGATCCTGCATATTATCGAAAAAGCCCACCTGGCTGCTGAGCCGATCCACGCGGAGCCAGAGTTGTGCCTGGTTCCCGTTGCCGCTCACGTCCGTCTTAACCGCAGCTTTCAGCTTCACCTCCTTTCCCTGGTAAGGTGTCGCGTCCACTTGCTGGGTAATGGTGCCAAAGCCGGGTCCCGTGGCTACCTCTGTTTGACGGTGCAGGCGGACACTTTGATAAGGCCCCTGATTGCCCATGCCAACGCCGCGATGCTGCCACGCCACAAGCTGTAGCCCTGCCGTATCCGAAGGCGTAAGCAGAGAAAATGGGTTGGGGGCAGAAGTGCCCGCAGCGTAGATCTGCACCGTTGGGGCAAGGGGTAAGAAAAGCGCCTCCAGCTTTTCTTGTAGCTGCTCAGGGCTTGACGCCCCCTTCACCTCACGAACCCCATGAATGGCAAAGCGCTCCCAGTCGATGGCACTGGCAGCGTCACTCGGGTGAAAATACCGGACGTAGCCATAGAGCTTGGCGAAAGCACGCAGGTTGTCGATGGAGGTAGCAACCTCGGCGGGCGGTTGGGCAATCGGTCCAGATACCTCCTGCGCGACACAGGAAAGCCCCGCCACTGAACCAAAGAAAACCCACAGGCTGACGAGAAAAAATGCAATCCCTTGCTTTTGAAGCAACGCGACCTTAATTCGTGCAAACATGCTCATCTGTACCGACATGATCCCCTCGCATTATTCTGACGATGACTTTTCTTTCATACTCCTACTTTTTCTCACCTATTGCAAATCATAGAATTTGATTCTCGCATCCTGGCCTTTCATAAAAAACAGTATTCTGAACGAAAAAGCCCCCTGGTTGAGCGGAAACATACTATCCTTCAGCCTTCCTCATCTTGGCAAGCGCCGTACCCAACGTATGATCAGTAAGGCCACGGGCGGCGGTGATGTGTTGTGAGCAGAACCAGGCCAACCCTTTCGGATGCCCTACCATGCGATCCGGTAGCGGCTCGTAGTCAGCGAAGCGCACCAGACCCCCGCTGGTT
>DATGCC010000932.1:0-3517 GCA_035312345.1 Rhodothermales bacterium | reverse complement strand
CCGTCGTTCCGCCGCCCGGTCGATCCCTTCCAGCCGTTCGTGCAACGAGGCGAACATCGGATCGTCGGCATAGCGCACTTGCAGATCTGGCAAGACCTCTGCGTCGAAGAAAAGGCCCATAGCGGGTCTGTCGACCGTTGTGTTACGGAGCGAACGCGGGCTGAACGTCCACGGCAAAAACAGCCCCGGCAACACGAGGCTGCTCATCTGCAAAAAGTCACGGCGAGAAGACATGGCGATTTTCGATTTGGGATTGGCGATTTTCGAATGAGAAAACAGGGCTCAATAACAGAGGGCTTTTCCCTACTGGCTCTTCCCCCTTCCCTCTTTCCTCAGAAAGGAGAGATTTGTGCCAGCGGCTCGCCTGCGCGTTGTTCGAGGATGGCAGTTGTCTCTTCCTTGAGTTGCGCGATGTCGCGGGCATCGTCTTCGAGGAGTTTTTCGAGCCAATCTTTGCCGAGGCGGACATGGTTGATCTCGTCCGACCAGTCATGGTCCGCGAAGAGTTGCGAGCGTGTGTCGCCTGCCTCTTCGTATTCCTTGAAGCGTGGTTTCTTGCGCGGCATGTAGTAGGCTTCGAGCACCATCGTCAGGTAACAGACGCGGTGGAGCAGCGGCATCGAAAGGCTGTTCAGGAAGAGCGTCTGGTCGCAGCGATCCGGTTCGTAGCCGAGTTCTTTCAGCCGCACCGCGCCGAATTCGGAGTGACGGCATTCGTCCCAGAAATGGCGTGAGAAATCGTAAATGAAATCCCACGACATGTCCTGGTCGAAGCTGTCGTAGAGCAGCGCGGCCAGCATAGAGGCGGCGTAGATTTCGTTGAAGAACACCCGGAACTGCTCGCGCAGGGCGTCTTCGTAAGGCAGTTTGACTTTCTCGTCGTGCGGTGTCAGCGGCTTATCGGCAATGCGGTCGTCGAAGAGAATGCTATCTGGCAGCGTGAATGGCGTGACGAGCGAATGCTCCCGCGAGACGACGCCTTTGGGTGTGCCACTGCTGCTGAGGCCGCCGATGGCGTCGAGCGTTTCCTGCAAGAAGTCGGCCCACGCTTGTGAGGTCTCAGGATCAGGGTCGCCTTGCAGCACCGATTCGCCCCATTCGATCTGCTCGCGGATTTCGGGAATGATGCGCTTGATGAGGCGGGCGTCGTAGGCGTTGGCCGACGGATCGCATTGGGCCAGCGTTTCCTCGTAGAACGCCAGCAGCGCGGGTTTGAGCACCTGATAGGCTCCGCGCAGGTAGGCATAGTCGCTCGGCGCGTGGCACGTCAGGTCCACGAAGTCGAGGAAAGCGGGGTCGAGGCTGGCGTTGCGCAGGCCGCCGCGCAGGAACTGAAGCCGCTCGCGCAGCCAGTTGGTGTGCTCGGCGTGGTTCCAGACGTGGTAGCCCAGGCGGTGTTTATTTTCGTAGGGGCGCGCTCGCAAAAACCATCCGCTCAGATGTTTGATAGAAGCGCTTTCAATGTGCGCCACGCGGCGCAGGCGGTCCGTCAGTGGAAAAACGCCGATTCCAGGCTCTGTCCGCATGATCTCCTCTCCCTTTGATTTGTAGATGGTGATTAGGTTGTGCTATATTTAAAACGGCATTTCTATTTTGAATTGATTATTAATGTATAAATTGCGCGGGGAAATTCCAGTTCCGAAAAAAAAGAAGTAGCACATGCCCGATATCCGACATCTCGACGCCCTCGATTACATCGTGGTGCTGGTGTATATGCTGATGGTGGCGGGCGTGGGGCTGTACGTATCACGCTACAACAAAAAGACGAGCGACTACTTCAAGGGTGGCGGGCACATTCCGTGGGGACTGTCGGCGATTTCGCTGTTCGTCTCGGGTTTTTCGGCGTTCATGTTTGTAGGGGCGGCGGGCTTCACCTACAAGAACGGCGGCGCGGCGCTCATTCTCTTCAGTCTTGCCTGTCCAGCGTATCTCTTCGGCTATTTCGTCTACGGACGGCTCTGGCGGCGCACCCGCATCGACACGCCGATGGAATTCCTGGGCCGCCGCTACTCGCCCGGCACCACGTATTTCTACACGATTCTGTCCGTGATTCCCAACGTGTTGATTCTGGGAATTATGATCTACACGCTGTGCATCTTCGTCTCGTCCGCGCTGGGTTTCAGCAGCCTGGACTTTATGATTGCCGGGCAGGCTGTGACAGGTTTTCAACTCACACTTTTGGTGACGGGCGTGGTGATGGTGTTTTACACGATGCTTGGCGGGCTGTGGGCAGTCATGGTCACCGATGCCTTGCAATTCGTGATTCTGTTTCTGATCACGCTGGTGATGCTGCCCGTGGCCTACTATTTCTTAGGCGATGGTAGTATCACAGGTGGCGTTACGCGGCTGGTAACGGAGGCTCCCGAGGGCTACTTCGATTTTGCCTTGAAAGATCAGCCGACGATTTTCTGGCTGGCGTATTTCACCAACATTGTGCTGGGCTACAACGTCAACTGGCACATCGCGCAACGCTACTATAGCGTGCCCGACGAGCGCGACACGAAGAAGATGGCAGCGTGGTGCGCGGCGCTCGGCATCATCCTGCCGCTGATGTGGATCACGCCGGTCATGGCATCCAAAGTACTCTTCCCCGACCTTGCCTCGATGTGGCCCGAACTCGCCGATCCATCCGAAGCTGCCTTTGTGACGCTGGCGCTGACGGTGCTGCCACACGGCCTCGTCGGCATTATGGTAGCCGCCATCTTCGCCGCGACGATGAGTTCAGCGGACTCGACCTTTAACTGGATGGCGGCAGTAGTGACGAAGGATGTATATGTGCCGATTTCTCATCGTCTGGGAGGGCACGTTCCGAGCGAGCGTGTGCAACTCTTCGTCGGTAAATCGAGCGTGGCGGTGATGGGTATCATTGCCATCTGGGTGGCGCTCAATATGGAGCGATTTGGGGGCGCGTTCGACGTGTATCTGCGGGCCAACTCGCTCTACAGTCCATCCATGTTCATCCCCGTGATGCTGGGTCTTGTTTACACGCGCACGCCGTGGTGGTCGGGGATGGTGGCTTTCGGCGGAGGCGTGCTGGCCGTGCTCGGTGTAAGCATCATCGCCAACCTGTCGCAGGGCATGCCGGTCGATTCGTTCGGAGGTATCTTCACCAACATCGAACTGCAAGTGCTCGGCATCGATATGGGCCGTTATGAACTGAACACGCTGACAGGCATTCTTGCCAGCACGCTGTGTTTCTTCGGGTCGGCGCTGTTCAACAAACGCAGTGGTGCTTTTGCCGAACGGATCACGAGTCTGGAACATGATCTGCACACTCCGGCTTTTGCCCAGGGCGTTAAGCTCGATTTACGTGGCCTGCAATCATACCGACTGGCCGGGCGGCTCTCAGTGCTCATCGGCGGCATGCTTCTGCTCATGGCTATTCCGACGTTCGGGGAAGGTGGCGGGCTGAATCTGATTGCGGGATTGCTCGCCATCGGGTTGGGTGCGGCTGTGGTTGTCTGGGCGGGGCGGTATGAAAAGCGACACCAGGCGCAGGCTGAAGAGCTGGTGCTGT
>DATGCC010000931.1:0-3738 GCA_035312345.1 Rhodothermales bacterium | reverse complement strand
TCGCCCTGCGCCTGTACGGGAAGACCCGCCAGATGCCGGTTGATGTCTTCCACCAGCGCCTCGGCAGAGGCATAGCGCCGCGACGGTTCTTTCGCCAACGCTTTGAGCACAATCATATCGAGGTCGCCGACGAGCCTGCGCTGGAGTTTGTCGGGCAGGGTGGCCCGCGCCTGGCTGATGGCTTCCGGCGTGATGGCCTGTGTGGCTCCATCCCCGCCTGTCACATGGACCGTCTGTTGCGCAGCCGTACTCGGGCGCGGCGGCTCGGTCTCGCAGATCACCCGCTCTACCTCGCTCGGCGTCAGCGCCTTGATCTGATAGGGGCGATGGCCGGTCAATAACTCATAGAGGACCACGCCCAGCGCATACACATCGGCGGCGGTCGTCACGGGCTCGCCCCGCACCTGCTCCGGGCTGGCATATTCCGGCGTCATCACACGCAACCCGGTCCGCGTGTGTATCTCTACCTCTTCCTCTTCCAGCAGCTTGGCGATACCAAAATCGAGCAGCTTGACCTCGCCCTGGGAGGTAACCAGGATGTTGGAGGGTTTGAGATCGCGGTGGACGATGAGGTTCTGGTGGGCATACTGGACGGCTTTGCAGACGGCCTTGAACAGCCGCAGCCGCTCGGTGATGCTGAGCCGATGTTCATCGGCATACTGGGTGATGGGCACGCCTTCGATGTACTCCATCGCAAAATATGGATGCCCATTCGAGGTGACGCCTCCATCGAGCAAGCGGGCGATATGGGGATGTTGTAGCCGGGCGAGAATCTGCCGCTCTTTCAGAAAAAGCGTTTGCAAGGGCCCCGAGGCCCTCCCCTGCCGCAGCAGCTTGAGTGCCACCTGTTGCTCGAACTGCCCATCGGCACGCTCGGCCAGGTAGACCGCCCCCATACCGCCGTGCCCAATTTCGCGCAACACCCGATAGGACCCGATGTGCTGCCCTTCAACCGGCTCGCCTGCCAACGTAGCTACCAGCGGATCCACCACCTCGTTGACCAACGCGTCCATTGGCCCTGTCTTTTCATTAGCACGAAGCAAAGAATCCACTTCGCGGCGCAGATCGGCATCGCCTGCGCAGGCTGCATCCAGGAAAAGGGCTCGATCTGCGGGGGCCTGATCCAGGACTTGCGCAAATACCTCCTGAATGTGCTCCCATCGTTGCGGGGTCATGGCGCTGGCTGATGATGGAGTGCGTTCGTTCATCTATGATAGCCACAAAAGGCCGGGTAATAGCTCATCTGCAGGAGCATTTTTTTACACCTCTTCCCCCAGTTCTCGGTTGAGCCATGCCCGCGCACCGGTCCAGTCTCGCTTGACGGTGGCGGGCGAAATACCCATCACCTCGGCGGTTTCTTCAACGGTCATGCCGCCGAAAATGCGGTACTCGACTACCTGATGCTGTCGTTCGCTCAGGGCCTTGAGCCGGTCCAGCGCTTCATCAAGGGCCAGTACCATCTCTGCCCGTTGCTTCGACATCACCAGCGATTCGTTCAGCGTGACATTCGGTGCACCCCCGCCGCGCTTGATGGCATTCCGCTTGAGGGCATAGTTGATCAAAATCTGCCGCATGATGCGCGCCGCAATGGCGAGAAAATGGGCACGGTTCTGCCACTGCATCCGGTCGAGTTTGACCAGTTTGATATAGGCCTCGTGGACGAGGGCCGTAGCATTCAGCGTGTGGTTATTGCGCTCGTGGACAAGATGCCGCTGGGCCAACTGGTGCAATTCATCATAGACCATGGGCATGAGCTGCTCCATCGCCGAGGCATCGCCAGCCACCAGGGCTTCCAGTAAGTCTGTGGTCTGTTCCTGTCGCGCCATCACCTGCTCCTGTCTGCTAACGCATCTCTTCTTCTGCCTGCCACCTCTTCAAGGTAGGACGTGATGGCGAGTCTTTCAATGTGATCGCGTGCTACTATTTTTTTGAGGCGGATGAGCCGCTTTGCGACGTGCTCCTGCTTCTAGGGATGAACGTCTTTTGCACATTATCCATGACTGGAAAAGCCATGAACCTGTTGAAGAACCTTTTTCTCCCGCTGCTTCTTTTCTTTGGCGTGTCTGCCACCCACGCCCAGACGCGCAACGTGGTTGTCAATCACCAGCGACTCGACACCGGTACGATTCACGCCCTCGAACAGCGGTATGGCGTCCAGGTCCTTGACGGGCGCTACTGGTATGATCCGATGTGTGGCGCATGGGGCTTCGAGGGAGGGCCTGGTGTCGGCCTCATCCTGCCGGGTCTTAAACTGGGCGGCCCCTTACACGCCAATGCTTCCAACGGTAATACGGGCGTCTTCGTCAATGGGCGCGAACTGCATGCCCAGGATGTGGCGGCTTTGCAGCAACTCGTCGGCGTGGTCTACCAGGGACGCTTTTGGCTGGATGCGTATGGCAATGTGGGCTATGAAGGCGGCCCGGCGCTACTCAATCTGGCGCAGGTAGCCCGGCAGCGTGGTGGGGGCAACACCTTTTACCGCTCCAGCAACACCGATATCGGCGCGGGCAGCAGCGGCGGCACCTCCTATGTGATGGGCAAGGATTGGAGTGTGACTATCGATCACTAGCACGCCCTCTGCACCCACCCCACCTCAATTTGCTGAACACTATGCGTGATACCTTCTGCCTGCTCTCTGCGACCTGCCTGCTCCTAATGATGCTTTTTACTGGCTGCTTCTTCCTAGGAGCCAATGAATCCAAAAGTGATACTGGCTTCTGCGAGGATCGCCATCACCAATACGTCGAGGCTTCCGAATCGGCCTGCAACGCAGCGGGCACAGAGGTAGCCGAATGGATTGAAGGGCGCTGCTACTGCTACTAAGCAGCGGCCCTTTGGCCTTCTTACGCTGCAACAGAAGCATGTCAAGATTACCCACAATCCGTCTCTCTGCTACGGAATTGGCAATAAATCACCTACTACGCATGCGCGTGCGCTCCGTCTCCCTCCTCTCGGTCTTTTCCCTGATCACTGCCCTCGGGCTCATCGGGTTCGTTTTCGATAACAGCATAGAACCTGCCGTTAAGGATGTACGAGAAGCCGCCCCGCAAATCGTCCCTTCGACGCTACGCTTCTCCACCTACCTGGGCGGCAGCGATACCGACACGGGTAGCGCCATTGCTATCGATGACGCAGGCTACATCTACATAGCCGGGCAGACGGCATCCCGCGATTTTCCGACGCGCAACGCGATCATGACCTATCAGGGTGGGACGATGGCCGACACCGACGTGTTTATTGCCAAACTCAATCCAGAGGGGGATTCGCTGGTCTATGCCACCTATCTCGGCGGCTCGGGCGATGAACTCTTGGCAGCGCTGGTGATCGATGCAGAAGGACGGGTGATCGTTGCAGGGAGCACCACGTCGTCCGACTTCCCGACGAATCAACCAATCCAGGCCTACCGGGGCGGGCCTGTGCTCCAAAGCGACGCTTTCATCGCCCGCCTCCGTGCAGATGGAACAACCATTGACTTTGCTACCTACCTCGGCGGCACTGGCGAAGAATCGATCACTGCACTGGCCCTGGGGTCCAACGGCGAACTCTACGCCACAGGCGCAACGCAATCGTCTGATTTTCCGATCACCTCTAACGCTTTTCAACAAACCCATGCGGGCGGTGGGTTGTTACGCACCGACGGTTTCGTCGCCAGGTTCATCCCCGATGGCAATGGGTTTCTGGTGGATTATGCTACCTATCTCGGCGGGCGCATGGATGAGGTGCCCGCAGGCATTGCTG
>DATGCC010000930.1:0-3037 GCA_035312345.1 Rhodothermales bacterium | reverse complement strand
GTTGCTGGCATCTCCGGCGATGATGCTGGGGGCATCGTCGTCGCCATCACCAGGAATCATGCGCAGGCCGCGTGTGGAGAGGGCATAGGGGGCGGCCGTGAGCGCCACGCGCGGCGACAGTTCGTTGCCCTCGTTGACGTGCACAGCCAGCCACAGGGGCTGCTCGAACGCCACGCCTGACAGGCTTTCTACCCGCCCCAATTGTACACTGAACACGCCATCCGATACCGGCACGTTCAATTGCGATTCGGCCCAGGCAGCGGTCCCGCCCGTAGGGGCGTCGTAGAGGCGAAAAGCCAAGTTGACGGTGCCGTCCAGCGGGTCGCCACTGGTGTCGGTGAGGTAGCCCTGGTAGGCTATCGTTCCGGGCACCTGCGCCTGAGCAGTGTTTACACGGAACAAGCCGATCAGCAAAGCCAGCATCAAGAAGCGGATGAGGTGAAATGTCGGTCGCATGGTTGTATCCTCTAGAGTGCAAGGCAGTCGAGATCATCCTTCGCTATTCTTATCGAAAAACCAGGAGACTCGGTATCATCGTCGCTACGAAGAGGCTACGGGCGGCCCATGACCTGGATAAAGAAGGCCGATCCTGTGTCATAATCTGACCACCTACAAATCCGAAGATCTCGATGTTGGTGCTCAACGGTGTGACGACGAACGCAGCCCTGTTGGCAGGCGAATGGTTGTAGAAGTGCAAGTTGAAGAGCGAATGGGCCGCCTAGTTGCACGACGCTTCAGGCATCCACCCTACGCTGGTTGTGCTGGCTGTTCACCTAAAGTCGGTGACATTGAACGTGGTTTCGCGGCGCACCGATGGTCATGTCTGCAAAGTCATCAGATCGGTAGTTCCAGGGTGGCTTTGCGCGCCATCGGGTCGATGGCGCGCGGCTGTTTCATGGTCAACGGTGTAATGGGCGGCGTTATCGCTGCCCGTGCCAGCGCTTGCGGTCCGGTGTGTTCCTCATCTGGCCCATGCGGAGGGGCGCTACTTGAGCAGGACGAAGGACCGGGTCTGGCTGAAGGAGCCTGCCTCCAGGCGGTAGAAATAGGTGCCGCTACCCAGGTCGCCCGCTTCAAAATGTAGCTCATGACGCCCCGCCGGTTGTACGCCCTGCACGAACCGTCGCACCTCGCGGCCCTGCACATCGTAGACCGTCAGGGTGACGGCAGCGGATTGGGGCAGGTCGTAGGCCAGGGTCGTCGCCGGATTGAACGGGTTGGGATAGTTTTGATGGAGCGCGAACGCCGACGGCACACCGGTTTCGTCCTCGGTCGCCACGTTCACCCCGGTCGAGAAGCGGAAAGCATCCGTGAAGTCTCCGTTACCAATGCTATTGACGGCCCGGATGCGCCAGAAGTAAATGAGGTTGTCATCCAGGCCGAAGAGCGTCCAGGTCGTATCGGAGATGCCTACGAT
Organism: Rhodothermales bacterium; assembly: GCA_035312345.1. GTDB lineage: Bacteria > Bacteroidota > Rhodothermia > Rhodothermales > DATGCC01 > DATGCC01. The sequence continues at coordinate 1,620 of DATGCC010000930.1, read as the reverse complement.
GAAGGACTCAAACGAAGAGAAATCATCGACGGTAGCCAGTTGCAGGTCGTACGACGCCGCGCCGGAGACCGCCCGCCACGCCAGCGGGATCCCGTTCGTCGGATCGACCAGCGCGTCGTCCTCAGGGAGCAAAAGCGTGGAAATACCAGGGGCCGTCGCTGTGACGATGACCGTGAAGGCCTGCTCTGCCGAGGCCTGTCCGTCGCTCACGGCCAGCGTGACGGCGTGTTCTCCTGCCTCGGCGGCGGTAGGCATGCCAACCAGCGTAACCGTGCTGTCGGTCTGCTCGGCGAGCGCCAGCCACGCTGGTACCGTCGGCGCGGTGAACGTCAGCGCGTCGCCCTCAATATCGATAGCCTTTGCCACGTAGCGATATGCCGTGTCGATGCCGATCCCTGCTACGGGCGTGCTCGTGAAGACCGGCGCGTCGTTGACCGGGTTAACGGTGATAGTGACGGTGGCCTGGGCCCGGCCGCCCTGCTCGTTCTGCACCGTGTAGGAAAATTGGTCCTCGCCAAAGAAGTCGGCCTCGGGCGTGTAGGTGAACGTCGCATCGCCCGTTTGGGCCACCTCTCCATGTTCAGGCGTCCCGAAGGCGACGATGGTGAGCGTGCCGTCGGCGGGATCGGTGTCGTTTGCCAGCACATCGATAGCGACGGCTGTGTCTTCGTCGGTCGTGGCGATGTCGTTAGCGGCGGTGGGCAGGGCGAGGGGGCCAGCGGCACCTGTCACCTGGGGCCAGAATCCGCCGTCGAGTAGCAGGTTGCCCCCTGTCATCTGGCCGACGCCCGGCTCCCCGATGGTGCTTTGCAAGATCAGAGGGCCACCGGTACTTTGCTGACCGCCCGCGCTGACGACGCTCGTGCGAAGGATGAGCGGCTGCGCTTGTGCCGGTACGTCGAGGCCCAGCAGGGCCAGGGCGAGGATGCTATAAAGAAAACCGTTGCGCATATTGAGTCTCCTACTTGACGTCAAAAGGTAGTGGGGCCCCTCGAAGAAGCGCTCAAGGTCGCCCGACGACCTGGATGTAGAAGCCATAATCCGCCGCCACGAACGCCGCCCCGTTGAACACCTTCGTCGCCACATCCGCCTGATTGGCATTGGTCACCGCCGTAGCGATGACCGGGTCGTTGAGCGTCTGCACGGTGACCACTGCCGAGGCCCCGTTGGGAAGCTGCCGTTTGAAGCTGACGCGATACCGGCCGGTGCCGGTGATCTTCGAGACGGTGCAGCCGTAACTGGCGGTCACCGTGCCCTCGGGCAGGACGTGCGCCCAGGCGTAGACGACGTTGTCGCGGTAATGCGCGCCCTGTGCCGGGGTCCCGTTACCCCCCAGATCCTCGGTGGCGTGAAAGGCGTCGGCCCGCGGTCCATCCGACCGGAGCGACATCGCAGTAGCATTCTGCGTGTGATCCTCATTGAGACCGTAGGTGAAGTGCAGGGCGTTGAAGCCGAAGTACTCTCGCACGATGCCCCACTTGTCGCCGACCGAGCCATTTTCGACACCCGCGAGCACCAGGCCAGGCCGGGTATTCTGCTGAAAGTTGCCGTAGAGGGTGATGACGGGCGCGTTGCCTTCGATAATGAAGGCGTCGTTGGTGACGTCACCGGGATCGAGGC
>DATGCC010000929.1:0-6391 GCA_035312345.1 Rhodothermales bacterium | reverse complement strand
CGAACCGTCCTAACCACGGACCTGCCTTATGCCGCTACGCTACAAACTATCCCTACTAAGCACGGTCCTGCTATTTTGCACCACTGCCCCTGCCTGGAGTCAGGTTAATTTTCTCGACATCATATCGAGCAAAGACAACACACTCTATGCGGATGCAGCCGGGGCCAAGAGCAATGCCAAAGGCCAATATATGTTTGCAGGTATGACGAACAATGGGGCCGAGCGCCGTGCCATCCTGGCTTTCGATGTTGCGGCAGTGGTACCAGCAGGAGCGACCATCGACAGCGTGCGCCTGACCCTGCATATGTCTAAAACCATTGCAGGCACGACGCCGGTCTTCCTGCACCGCGTCCTGGCCGACTGGGGCGATGGCACCTCGCAGGCCAGCGATGAAGAGGGCACAGGTGCCCAGTCCCAAACCGACGATGTTACCTGGGTGCATACCTTCTGGTTTAACGAGATGTGGCAGAACAACGGGGGCGACTTCCAATCGCCTGGCGACGACACCCTTGACGTGGGCAATGTCGGCTTCTACACCTGGGGCTCTACGCCCGAAATGGTGGAAATAGTACAACAATGGCTTGATGATCCTACGACCAATTATGGCTGGCTCCTCCGGGGCGATGAAAGCAGCACAGCCACCACCAAGCGCTTCGATACCCGTGAAAACAGCAACGAAGCCAACCGGCCCCGCCTCCGCGTCTACTATGCCCTTCCGACGGCTACGGAGGCAGAAGAAGTGCCCTCTCCCCTGCACCTTGCTCAAAACTATCCTAATCCGTTTCGCCAGACAACCACCATCCGCTACGAGTTGGCCCAGCCGCAGCCCGTGACGCTCACCGTTTACGATGTGCGGGGCCGCCTGATCACTACGCTGGTCGATGGCCTGCAAGAGACTGGCTTGCACGAAGCAACGTTCGACGCCACCACGTTACCGACGGGGCTGTATCTCTATCGCCTCTCTACGAGCAGCGTGCACCTGCATCGGGCCATGCTGCTCACCCGTTAGCATGTAGAGGAGCGATTACTTATTCAAAATTCTGTTTTGCCTGTTCGATGACCTCGTCGAACGTCTCCAACGGCTGGGCACCGCTGAAATAGTAGCCGTTGATGAAGAAGCCCGGCGTGCCACTCACTCCGTTATCGCTACCGAGCGAGGCCAGTCCATCGACAACCGCCTCCGCACCCTGATAGGCATCGGAAGACGTGTCGCTGGCACAGGTGGCCCAGGTGTCCAGGTCGATGCCGGTGTCGGCGAGGAAGGTGCGACTCTTGTCGATGATGTTGTTGGGATTGAATGTGCTCTGGTTCTCGAAGTAATGGTCGTGAAGTTGCCAGAAAACCGCTGGATCCTGCTGCGCCACACACACCGACGCGATGGCCGAAGGTTTGGCCCACGGATGGTTCGGCAGCGGGAAATGAGCGTAGATGAACTTCACATCCTCGGGGTACTTCTCCAGCACCTGCTCAACGGTGCGGTAGCCGCGCGCGCAATAAGGACACTGGAAGTCGGAGAACTCGATGATAGTGACAGGTGCATCCGGGTTGCCTCGCACTGGCAGACCCGAAACCGCCTGCGCCAGCGCGGCGCTACGCTCTTCGGCCTCACGCGCCGCTGCCGCCTCCCGCTCGGCAATTTCGGCAGCCAGTTCCTCACTTGTCAGGCTTACGTCGATGGGGTCTGCCGCGAGCATGTAAAGCTTCGTGTTGTCACTCGTGACCAGGAAACGCTGCACCTGCTGCCCATTGACGATAAAGCTGCCCTCGTCCATCCCCTCCACATCGCTGCTTTCGAGGTCGCCCATCGTGACGGTGTACTGCTCAAGCTGAGGAAACTTAAACTTCAGATTTTCGAGAATCTGCGCCTTGCGGGCTTCTGTGTCTCCAGCTTCCCCATCTTTTTTGGACTGTGCACAGGCGAGGGTGCCACTCATCAGGAAAAACGCCAGGATGAGTGTCGTGAATAAAGCCTTTTTCATGTTCTCCAGTAGTCAATCTGCGTGACGTGCTATTCGGAGGCTTGGATGCCCCATCGTTTTGTGTCCGTCAACAGCCAACCTTGTGCCGAAGTTGCACGTTGGCAAAATCCTCAAGAAACACCCGCTCGTCGGCGCGGGAGAGCCCTTTACTCCGTTTTGGTATACACCACCGTCTGATCACTGAACGTGAGAGGCCGCGCTTCTTCCCCATTCCCATTTACCTCACCCGGCTCCACATCCAGCCGAAAGCTTTCATCCCCATCGAAGGCGATGATGCCGTAGAGCGTCCGCCCGGTCAGCGGCCCGGTGTCAAAGCCAGTGAGATCGAGGTGGTACGGGGTGGTGCTGGCATCAAAGGTATAGTCGATATCGAACGACCCCGTAAACTGCGACGACTCGATCTTCCACGTGGCGGTGTTGTCGTCGCGAAAGATGAGCGTCTGGCGGCTACCCTCTGCATCTTCGCCTACCCAGGTGCCCTCCAGCGACGGATGCGCGGCCTTGCTACACCCACCCAGCCACAGGGCGAGCAACAGGATCACAACCAGGCGACACGGGAAGCTGAATACACGGTGAGGAATAAGCATATGCACGGCTGTTTATGCGCGGGAGACGGGGGTTGACGGTATAATAAGCGATAGCCAGTCAATGTGCAGACTCAGCATCAAGGGAGCCTACGGGCGCACGCGCCATCAGATGCCTTTCATGCCCCTTTCCTATCCATCGGATGCTTTGTTGCCAGACTTTATTTCATCCAGAGACGAAACGGGCGTAATCACGATGTCATAAACGCGCCAGTCTGCTCCTTTGCAGGCTTTGTAGTCCCCTCCATACGAGCGCCCAGGAGCGTTCCGCCCTGCACTTTTTCCAGGGTTCCTGCGGGATCTTTGGGAATGTTGCACCCTGACAGGATCAGGACCAGCCCTACCCAGCAACAAAGTCCGTAAACAGCTTCATGCATGGTTTCAATCTATACGACACGACGGCGACGACTAACCAGCCCCACCACCAGCGACAACAGCGCCGAGCCAATAATGGACCAGATAACCGGAAACGCTTCGCCTCCCACATTCACGACGAAAAACTCGGGCAGGCCAAACTGCCGCGCCAGCCACATGCCGATGAGCGCACCGATGAAACCAACAACGATAGAGATCAAACAGCCACCAATTGAGTAGCCCGCCAGGGCCTGCCCGATGGCTCCACAGATAGCAGCGATAAGCAAGAGGAGCAGAAAGCTAAGTAGGGTCATTGCACACCTCGTAATGTTTGGAAGGAGACAGGGGGGTCCAGCACATCCCGACAACCGCCAGCCTCTCACGTAATAGGTTGCTGCTACGACGAGTGCAAGTACCGTTTCCCTCTACCGCCCTACATGTTCCTAGATCGTCACCCGGAGTCTACCCGAAGACCTGCCCTACCGCTACAACCGCTCCAATAGCTTTCGCTTTTGCTGCTCAAACTCTTCCTCCGTGATCACGCCTTTGTCTCGTAACGCGCCCAGCTTTTCCAAGGCTTCGAATACTTCTCCTGACGATGCGTCTGCTGCCCCTTGCTCTGCATTCTGCTGCTCTTCCTTCATCCGGGCCGCCACCTCTTTGCCCTCCTCGAAGGCATCTTCATACGCCTGCCGGGCCTCGCCCACATCAATGTCATCAAGTGAATCGGCCACTTCAAAGTGGTTGATGGCGACCTGCCCCACGGCATACGTCGAGGCCCCAGACGTGATTGACATGGCGACGCCACCCGCCACACTCCCGATGCCAGGGATGATCTTGAGCAGACTCGACCCGATCTTGGCCGCCGAGCTGCCCGTCAGCGCAGCAACAAAGGATTTGCCGCGCTGCCGCGAATAGTCCACGCCGTAGAGGGTTGCCAGCCGCTCCAGCATGTTCAGTTGCAACACCGTCACCGCGGCGAGGTCGGCCAGCGGGATGGGTATCAACCCACCGCCCATCGACCAGAGCACGTAGGTTTTGATGATGCCGTTGGCCTCGTTTCGTCGGTGCATAGCGGGTTCTGGTTCGTGATCGTTGTTTTGTTGCGGCAAACAGCAAAGCGGTTTCAGCCTGTCTCTCCGTTATAAGCCAGGCTGTTCAAGGCCCCGTCATGGGCAATGGCCACCTCTTGCTCTGTGATTTATTAAACCAGCAGGCAAAGTACGCTTCCCATCTATAGCAAGATAGCAAAATAAAAAGGGATGCCACCCGAAGGCGACATCCCCTTAAAACCGTTTGACAGAATACGTGCCTACTTAGCCAGCACCATCTTCTGAATAGCGACCCCGGTTCTTGTTTCCAGCCGGGTGAAGTAGGTGCCACTGGGCAGATCCTGCGCTACGAAGCGCGCCTCGTGCTGCCCGGCCTCCATATAACCGTCCACCAATACCTGCACAGCCTGGCCCAGCAGGTTGAACACGGTCAGGCGTACATGCTGTCCTTCCTGTACGGCAAAGCGGATCGTCGTCTCGGGATTAAACGGGTTCGGATAGTTGCCCAGCAATGCCAGCTTGGCCGGCTGCTCCGCTAACGTGCCGGCAGCAAGCGCACCGGGCGTGCTCTGGCTCCAGCGGTCATACCCTCCTGGCGGTGGTGGTTTTTCCTCCTCTGAATCTCCGGTGTTGGTAGTAAATGTAGGCAAGTCATACCCTCCTGGCGGTGGTGGTTTTTCTTCCTCTGACTGTGCCAAGGCAGGCTGAACGCTCAAACCTAGAAAAAGTAAAAACAGTATTGACGCGCTCGCCGCTTGCAATCGCTTGATGGTGGTAGAGGTGTGCATGGCCATTCCTTTTTGAGAGCAAAGCCCTGCCAACCTCTCATGCTTTTCCCATCTATTGCTTAAGCAAAGGTAGCGCCCGTCGTCAGACCAGACGGAACGTGCTACAAGGTGGGAAAACCATCATCAAAACTGCCAGGGCACGTGAATTCATACCCTGTATCGACCACTTCAAAAATTCCTTAAGCAGGTATTCATAACAAATAGTACGGCATAGATAGGCCGTTAGGCCGCACTGAAAGAGTATGCCTATAGAGGAGCACCAACTATCGTGAAGGGTGCCCAATAGAATGGATGACGAGTACTTTTATTTTGGATAAAGCGGCGTTGCACCTCAGCCAAAGCACGGGCCTTTCCTGTTACCCGGAGCGTTTCATAAAAGTCAATCATAAAAGTACTGCTAATGCGATCATCAATAGGCCAGAGGCTTGTCATCACAGTGGAGGTCCCAGCAGCCAGAAAAGCCTGATTGAAACCGACCCATTCATCGCCATCCGGCACATCGGACGTACGCCCACCACTGAGCGCTGTCTCGCAGGCACTTAAAGTGACGAGATAAGCGTGGAACTCCAACTGCCCAATCTCTTCGACACTCAGAACCTCCCCGCCATGCAATTCCAGATGCGAGCGCGCAGGATCCTGCTTCACAAAACGCCCATGTGTTGCGAAGTGAATGATATCAGACGTAGGCGCAAGTTGTGTGACAGCGGCTTTTGTAGCCGCTTTCCCCAACAACACTTCTTTATGCTGCACTACCTCGCTACGTGCAATCCCTAATACCTCGTCTCTAGAGCCAGGGAGCCGCTCATCGGGGTCACCCAACAACAGCATTGATTGCCACTGCTGGGGGGATTGCTGCCGCGTGAGGCTCAAAATACTGGCAGAAGGTGCTACAGAAAGGCTAAATCGCTCGATCAGAAATCGTCCGTCCTCATCTTGTAATGCCGCAAAGGGAATATAATGCAAGGTTCCTTCTGGAATAATATGGAGATGCTCTACCTCATCAGGCAACGTTTCAAGTAGCGGCTTCATAAGATCCCGATAGAGTCGCCGTGCAATTGGCTCCCAACGTTCTCCTGGCTCAGTAGTGCCAATGTGATCGCGAAAAAACCGGATGGTTTCTGCCAACGGCTCCGGCTCTACACCTAAAGGATAGGTGTGAATGCTGTCAGGCAAAACGACATAGGCTACCGATGTCACAGCCTCATGCTCTGGGCTCCCTTCCCGCAGGTCAAAGATGATCATTGCCTCTCCTTCCCTCAGCGTACGCCGCATGGCATCTGGTGATAGCGGATTAAAGGTATAGATTTGTTGCCCTGAAGATAACTGCCCCTCTACCTGAAGATAGATTGAATCAGCACGGGCATATTCTCGCCGGAGTTGTGCTACACGCTCTGAGGCATACGCTGACGATCCCTGTACCACTGCTTCTTCTTCTAAATCCTCTGCCAGTGCACCAAGCTGACGATTCAATTCAATCAAGCGACTAACCGGCGTCTCGCTGTATCTATCCTCAGACCGCTGAACCGTATACAGCAGATCCAACAGGCTTCGGCTCCGTGCCCGCTCAGTATAAGCCAGGGCTTCAGTCTCACGTCCTTGCGCTTCCAGGAAGGCCGCAAAGTATTCATAGACCC
>DATGCC010000928.1:0-4087 GCA_035312345.1 Rhodothermales bacterium | reverse complement strand
GATGGTAGGGTTCGAACCGCCCTGCTCGGTATTGTGCAAGCCCGTTTCCGGTCCCTATCCACACCGTCTCGCCGTCTGCGTACACCTGAAGCGCTGCCCGTTCCATGGTGCCCTCGCCAACTGGGCTAATCCGCCCATCGTGCAGCAACGAGACGTTCCACTGATTGTCTTGCATCCACAAAAACCCCGGTGGCGACTCGATCAGCCCACCCAGGCGGTTGCTCCGTAAGCCCGGCGTATTGGTCGTAGAAAATACCGAGAACTGGTAGCCGTCGAAGCGAACGAGTCCCTCAATGGTGGTCAGCCACAGGTAGCCATCGGCGGCTTGCAGGATCTGTTTGTGCCGCAGGTCGGCAAATTCGAGGACGGTGTTGGCCGGTAAGCCCTCCCGTGTTGTCCAGCGCTCAAAGGTGTATTCGGGGTGTACCTCGAAAGTCTGCGCGAAGGTCGGTAGGGCGTGTAAGGCCAGCAGCAGGACGAGGACCGTTCCCTTCAACGCAGAGGGAATCCGCCAAAGGCATCTTGCTCTGTCATCGTCTCGATGTCGTCTGAGCATGAGCGAGCCAAAAATACTTCGCACGTAGGATGTTGCGTATGTGCTTAATATACGCCCTGATCCGCAAAGGAAAAAAAGAAGGCGTGCGTTCAGGTATGCAGATGGGACCTCAGGAAACGCAGGTGCCGGGAGGGGGGCTTTTGCTCCGCACAGGCTACGACTTATCCTCTGGCATGGGAAACTCGACATGGTGCATCACACGGCGGGCCTGGGCGAGGTGCCGTTCCTCGTGGGCGATAGTAGACTCGAACCAGGCTCCGAGGGGTAATCGGAGGAGCGAAAAAGCGGCGGACGGGGCTTTCACACGGCGCAGATCCAGCCCACGCGAGGCTTCGACCCGTTTGATAAATTGATCCTGCAAGTCCAGAAATGTGCTGATCACCTGCTGGCAGTCCAACTCGGAGGACGAGGGCTCGAAGACTTTGGGGGTCTTAAACCGACGGCGTGAGGAGGGCTGCATAGCGCTGATCCACCAGCGACCCAGGAACCCGTAATCGAAGGGCGGTGTGCCGGTTTGGTTGTTGCCTTTTCCTTTTTTGAGGGCTTCATCCCACTTGGGCAGCGAGAGGGTGCCCAGCGTGTTGAGGTGATCCAGGCATTCGCCCACCGACCAACTTTCCGGGTCGTGCCGCCAGTTGAAGGCGGCCTCATCCAGCCCATCGACCAGCACGCTGGCTTCTTCCTTGAGGGCCTCAAAGCCCTGCACATAGGTCTTCCAGGGATCTGCCAGCGTGTTGTCCATCAGAGGATCGGATAGGTGCGTACAGGTAGCGCTTCAAAGTACGCAATCGGAGGGCAACGGACAATGCTCAATCGGTGGCAGGTTGCCGCATCAGGAACGCAGTCGCATCCGGCACCACGGTGTCGAGCACGCGGGCCGTGGAGAGGACGCCGGGCATCCCCGCGCCGGGATGTGTGCCGCCGCCGACGATGTACAGGTGCTCGATATCTTCGCTCTGGTTATGCGGGCGGAAGAACGCGCTTTGCGTCAGCACCGGCTCAATGCTGAACGCCGCCCCTTTAAAGGAAAGGTAATCTTCGAGAAACCCCTGCGGCGTGAGTAGGCGCGAGGTGACGAGGTTGGCCTCCAGATCGGGCAGGATCGCATCACTGAGATAGCGAGAGATAGCGCGGCGATAGGATTCGGCTTTTTCGCTCCAGTCCACGCCGCTGTCGAGGTGAGGGACAGGGGAGAGGACGTAGAATCCATCGCAGCCGTCGGGAGCCATCGAGGGGTCGGTGGCGGTGGGACGGTGCAAGTAGAGGCTGAAGTCGTCGGCCAGCACCTTGCGCTCGAAGATGTCTTCTAGCAGTTCTTTGTAGCGCGGGCCGAGCAGGATAGTGTGATGCGCCACGTCCGGATATTGCCGTTTCGTGCCGAAATACCAGACGAACAGGCTCATCGAATAGCGCGTTTTTTCCAGCCGCTCGTTCGTCCAGGTGGTGCGCGCTTCAGCAGGCACAAGGTGGCGGTAGGTCCAGGCTACATCAGCGTTCGAGACCACGAGATCGGCGTTGATGGTTTCGTCTGAGGCAAGGCGCACGCCCGTAGCGCGTTGCCCATCCAGCAAGATTTGCTGCACGGTTTCTCCGAGTCGAATCGTTCCGCCAAGACCATCAATCAAATCAACCAGACCGTTGACGAGCGCGCCGGTGCCGCCCATCGCGTAATGCACACCCCACTTGCGCTCCAGGTAGGCGATGAGCGTGTAGATGGATGTAACATTGAACGGGTTGCCACCTACCAGCAGCGGATGGAAGGAGAGTACCTGCCTAATTTTCTCGTGCTTCACGTACTTGGAGACGAGGCCGTAGACGGTCCGGTAGCTCTCCAGCTTCATCATCGCCGGGACGATCTTGAGCATGTCGCCGACTTTGCTGAAGGGTACATGGGCAAGCGCTTCAAAGCCGACTTCAAAAATAGCTTTACTCTTCTCCAGAAACCGCTCGTAGCCTTCAACATCGACAGGTGAAAATCGGGCGATTTCGCGTTTCATAGCCTTGGCATCGCCCGTGTAGTCGAAGAAAGTGCCGTCGTCGAAGCGGATCCGGTAATACGGCGAGACGGGGCGGAGGTCGATGTCGTCCTCGAAGCGCCTGCCGCACAATTGCCAGAGTTCCTCGAACAGAAACGGCGCGGTGATGACCGTAGGCCCGGCGTCGAAGGTGAAGCCATCCTGCTTGAAGACCCGCGCGCGTCCGCCGGGCTGGTCGAGCCGGTCCACAACAGTCACACGGAAGCCACGCACGCCCAACCGGATTGCCGCCGCCAGGCCTCCAAAACCTGCTCCGATGACCACGGCATGTGGTGCGTCAGGAGCTACAGGCCGGGGCGTCGTGCTCGTGTTGAGCCGTACGTCGGGGTGTTGGACAAGGGTATTGATCCAGGGCATAGGGATGGTGTCATGGGCTTCGCGTCAGTATGGCTCGCTTTGCTGGTCGTCATTTACGCCTTCGGCGTGTCATTGGTCATCGTTCGATAATGAAGACGAATGACCAATGACGCGACCGAAGGGAGCCAATGACTTGCGCGTAGCGCATCAATGACCCCGAATAACGTGAGCGTAGCGAACAAACTTATACCGATTCAAGCACATCATCCAGGGTGCTATACAGCACATCAGCGGTGAAAGGCTTGGAGAGAAAGGTCTGCGCGCCAGCATCCAGCGCGGCCTGCGACTGACTGTCGGCCATGCCGCTGGCAGCGATAATGGGGAGGTGGGGGTAATCGCGGCGGAGCGTGCGAATCAGTTCGATGCCATCCATTTCGGGCATCATGATGTCGGTGATGACCACTGCCATGTCGTCGGCTTGTTGGGCACAGATGGCGAGGGCTTCTTTGCCATCGGCAGCGGTTGCCACGCGGTAGCCTGCATTTTCCAGGATCTCCTGTCCCGTTTCACGGATGAAGTCTTCATCGTCCACCAGCAAGACCAGTTCGCCATGTCCATCGCGCACCGCACGGATACCGTCATCTTCGTCAGGGACCTCGGCATTCACTGAGGCGGGGAGGAAAATGTCGAAGGTGGTACCCTGGCCGACCTGGCTGTGCACGCTGGCGAACCCGTTGTGGCTCTTGAGGATGCTGTAGACGGTCGAAAGGCCGAGGCCCGTGCCTTTGCCGACGGGCTTGGTCGTGAAGAAGGGCTCGAAAACCTTGTCGAGCACTGCGGGGGGGATGCCCTCCCCGGTATCCGAAACCGAGAGCTTGACGTATTTGCCTGGTTTGGCCTCCAGATTGGCGCGGGCCATCGTAGCGTCGATCGTGAGGTTTGCTACCTGGATCGAGAGGGTGCCACCGTCGGGCATGGCATCGCGGGCGTTGACGCAGAGGTTCATCAGCACCTGCTGCAACTGGGTGGCGTCGCCCTGCACGAGGTGGAGGTCGTCCGCTAAGTCCACTTGCACCTCAATGTTGCCAGGAAAGGTTTCTTCGGCCATTTTCTCGACTTCGCGCACGACCAGTTCGGGGCGGAGCGGCACCCGGTCGCCCTGCACGCCACGCGCAAAAGCCAGCACCTGCTTGACCAT
>DATGCC010000927.1:0-2365 GCA_035312345.1 Rhodothermales bacterium | reverse complement strand
CCGAACAGCAAATCGCCAAACTCTTCTTCTTTCCGCTCGTCCGATGCGCTGGACTCTGCAAGGGCATGAAACTCGGCGATTTCCTCTTCCACTTTCTCCCACGCGCCCGCTTGCTCTGGGAAATCGAACCCGACACCTGCGGCCTTCTCCTGCACGCGATACGCCCGGAGCAAGGCGGGTAACTGCGTCGGCACGCCCTCCAGTACAGATGTACGGGTTTCGCCCGACGCGCTGCGCTCTTGCATCTTGATCTGTTCCCAGTTCGACAATACCTGCCCGACGCCGTCTACCTCCGTCTCGCCAAAGACATGCGGATGGCGGCGCACCAGCTTGTCCGTCTCGGCTTCAATCACATCCTTCAGCGTAAACCGCCCATCCTGCTCGGCGATGACGCTATGGAAAACAACATGCAAGAACAGATCGCCGAGTTCTTTCTTGAGTTCATCCCAGTCCTCCTCGTCAATCGCCTCCACGGTTTCGTAGGCTTCCTCGATCAGCAAATGCTTCACCGACTCGTGCGTCTGCTCGCGATCCCACGGGCAATCGCGGCGCAGTTGTTTGATGATGGCGACAAAATCGGCGTAGGCTTCCAGACGGTCTTCTGGCTCGGCAAACGTGGCGTCGTAGATTTTTTGTTCAGACATGAAGAAATGATTGATGGTCATTTGCTACGCGGTTATTCGGCTCGCTATGCTCGCGGTCATTGACTTTGTGGTCATTGGGTCGCTACGCTCCCGGTCATTGGTCATTATGTAGCCTGTGCTTATCAATGACCAATGACGCGCCGAAGGCGCTAATGACAGCAGTAGCGCATGTCAGCGCAGCAAATGACCCAAAGGCCCTTCCCCAAACAGCCCAGCCAAAAAAATGTTTTTTTCCTACGAGATTGTGACATAGGGTTGGCACTGTGGATAAATATTTTGGGTTTGAGGTTACGTTTGAAAGGCGAATTCGTCTTATACTAGCGTAACATCTAATCCAGGATGTACAAACCATAACGCCTCCTGGTGGATTCATCTGAGCAGCAAAGGACAGGCCGGCGCGAAAGCCCGGTGGACTCATGTAGAATCGCCAGGGGCTCTTGTTCAACACAACACTACAGGAGGTGTTATCATGGCACGTGGAATCAACAAAGTCATTCTCGTTGGCAATCTGGGGCAGGACCCCGAACTGCGCTACACCGGCAGCGGCACCGCCGTCTGCAACATGCGCCTTGCCACCAACGAGTCGTACAAAGACGCCAGCGGCCAGCTCGTCGAGAAGACCGAATGGCACAGCGTGGTGGCCTGGAGCCGCCTCGCCGAGATCTGCGGCGAATACCTGAAGAAAGGTTCACTCGTCTACTTCGAGGGCTCGCTCCAGACGCGCTCGTGGGATGACAAAGACGGCAATACCCGCTACACCACCGAAGTCAAGGCCCGCGAGATGATGATGCTCGATAGCAAAGGCGGCGGTGGCGGTGGCGACTTCGACCAGCGTAGCGGCGGCACCAACTACGACCAGCGCCCACAGCGCCAGGCCCAGCCGCAGACGCAGGACGACACGTTCGCACCGGACGATGACCTGCCGTTCTAACTGCGCAACATGCTAAACAAAAACGCCGCCTTCCGAATGTGGAGGGCGGCGTTTTTCATTTTGGATTTATGCTTGAGGATTTTGGATCGTTTCGCACAGGCATCCCATCGTAAATCCGAAATCAGAAATCCAAAATTGATTCACTCTACCCGTAATGCCTTGACAGGGTTAACCATCGCCGCCCGCAGCGCCTGATAGCTGATGGTGAGTAGCGCGATGAGGAGGGCCAGCACGCCTGCCAGCACAAATGGCATAATGCCTACGTCGATACGGTAGGCAAAGCCCTGAAGCCAGCGGTTGAGCAGCAGGTAAGCCGCAGGCACCGCCAGCACAAAGGCAAGGCCGACCAACAAGATGAAATCGCGGGACAGGAGCACGAGGATACTGCTCACCGACGCGCCGAGCACCTTCCGCACGCCGATCTCGCGGGTACGCTGCTGGGCGGTGTAGGCCGCCAGCCCGAACAAACCCAGGCACGCGATGATAATGGCCAGCAGGGCGAACGCGCCGTAGGTCTGTCCCAGCCGCGCCTCGGTGGCGTAGAGCGCGTCCAGACTTTCATCCAGGAAGAACGGCTCGAAGGGACGCGCAGGCTCGAACTGGTTCCATACTCGTTCGATGGCTTCCAGCGTGGGTCGCGCATCGCCCGGCGCGAGGCGCACAGCGAGGTAGGCAAACCACGCCGGGTCGTGCCCGATGACGAGCGGCTGCACCGTCTGGCGCAACGGCGCGAAGTTGAAATCCTCCACAATGCCCACCACCGGGCGGTCCGGTGAGTTTTCGACGGCAA
>DATGCC010000926.1:0-6992 GCA_035312345.1 Rhodothermales bacterium | reverse complement strand
GGTATAAGAAACTGGGTCGTCGTCCGGTGCTGCTTCCCAGCCGAACGTGACTGTGCCAGCAGACTGCACATCAGCACCATCAATAGGTTGCCTGAGAGCGAACGAGCCCGGCGGGTCATTGCGACCTTCGCCTTCGACGATCGTAAGGCGCTGTTTCGCGGCTACATTAGAGACGGTGGTGACTTCGCCGCTCGGCCAGTAGACCGTCACGTCGGCTTCCGTCATGGTGCCTAGTCCAAAGTGGGCTTCGAGCGCATGGCTTTGTGACATCATCCCGTCGCCTCCTGTGATTTCGCGGACCTGTGTGCGTCCGCCTGCCGTCACCTCTACGCGCGCGCCGATGCCATCCCGGTTCGAAGCCGTCCCCCGCAGACGGATGGCGAGCCATCCATTGTTGCCTCCCTGGTTGAGGAAGAGGATCCGTTGACCGGGCGACGGGGCGAACAGGTCGATCCACCCATCTCCATCTACGTCACCGGCTGCAATCGCCACGGTGGTGATTTCTGCGAGGCTGGCCGCTCCTGTTCTATCCTCGAAAGTGCCGTCGCCCAGGTTGCGCCACAGCCGAGAGGGTTCGGGGCGGTTCGCGACGAAGAGATCCGTCCATCCATCGTTGTCAAAGTCGGCAGCAACCGCGCTCCAGCTCTGCTCTCGCTCTGGTCCTGCGACCCCGGCCTGGGCAGCAACTTCAGTGAAGGTGCCGTCGCCATTGTTGCGGGCCAGCGTATTGAACCCCGAAAAGAAGACGTTATCCTGCAACCGAGGCATGTTCGCGGTGAACAAATCGAGCCAGCCATCTCCGTCGTAGTCGAGCCACGCGACGCCCCATGACGCCAGCGGGTCGGCGACGCCCGCCGAGGCAGCCACTTCTACGTAGGCCTGATCATCACGGCGATAAAGGAGGTTGGCTGCCGGGAGTGGAATGCAGAGGCCAATGGCTATATCAAGGTCGCCATCGCGGTCGTAATCGGCTGCAGCCATGCCATAGGTGCCCCCATCCACGTTTGGTAGGACAGACGCGCTCATGTCGGTGTAGTGACCGTCTCCTGAACCACGAAGCAAAACGTCAGGCGGACCGTCGTTGCCGAGGAGAATGTCGAGGTGACCATCGCGGTCGTCGTCGAGCAGCACAGAGCCTTGTACCAACGGGAAATTATTGGTAGCGATAGGCAGTTCTTCAAAAGGAGTAAACGCCATCCGTGCAGGCACATAGTTCGATATCCCAGGGTGCTCAACTTGCAGGAATACCACCTCGCGCACGCCGTCTTTGTTCGCGTCTGCAACGAGTGCACCGAGGATGCCTTGCAACTCCGTATTGATCTCTATGAAGCTTCTGTCGCGTTGCAAGTAGACCGATTCGCCAGCTATCAAGTCGGTGCGTCCATCGCCATCAACATCCACCATGGTTGCGCCAACGCCGCTTCGAGGAGGAGAGGTAAAGATGTGTGTTGCATCCGTGAAGGCCTGTGCGGCAGCCGTGCCGAAAAAGCAGCCAGAAGTACCCAGCGTCGCGAGAAAAACGAACAAGAATCGGCAAATGGACTGCATGGTTGTTTGAAAGGATAGAGGTTGCTCTGTTTCCAGGGGAGGTAGCGATCATCGGGTCGCTTGCATCGATAACCTTACCATGGTGGAAGGATAGGATGTGAAAGATTGAGGAAACAAGGTAGGCAATACGTTGCCCCTGGATGCGTAGAGGTGTTGGCCACCGTGGCCGTACAATTAAAATTTGCCACAATTATGGCTTGACAGGGCGGCGGTGCAGGGTAAAGGCTTCTTCGCGTATGTTGCCATCACGGTCTCGAATCGCCAGCCAGATCTGGAGCGTGTCATCATCCGCACGATAGTAGGTGAGGCCACCGAAGTAAACCGTGTCTTCTTCGGCGCGGATGAAATGAAAGCGGGTTTTCTCTTCGCGCTCTTCCCAACTGGTGATGTCTGGATCGAAGTGTTTGAGTTCGAGCAACAACGTTCCTTCGACTTCGCGCATGGCCCAGATCTCATAAAAGATAGGCTTGCCTTCTTGCACGAATCTGAACATGCCCGGCATGGCCCCACCGACGGGCGGCAGCCAGATTTCGTCAGTCTCCCCTCCGAGGCCTGGCCCGTGCCACGACCCAACAAGCCATGCAACATCGCTGAGGGTGGCAGGAGGCCGGGCGAGGGTATCTGAGCGAGAGAGGGTATGTTCTGTTAATGGCTCCTGCGCATAGGTTGCCGTGTGGATGAGGAGGAGGACAATCAGAAAATAAAGGGGGCGGTGGGTCATCGTTGTGCTCTTTAAGTGAAGGGCTTTAGTCTGGTAAACTGCTTGGGTAGCATAGCCCGTTTGGTGTTGTCTGTTCAAACTACAATTGAGAGCGAGTCGACCCTACCGCATAAAGTATGCACTTGTTTTGAGTTTGACGGAATGGGACGTAGAAGCAAGCCAGGAAAACTTGTTTGAATAACTGACTAGCACACGCCATTCCTCCCATGAAGGGAACTTACATTTCTTGGCAAATATCCGTATTGGGAGGGATTGGTGTCTTTGTCAGCCGGGTTGGTGTGTAGAACCTGGTACTACGGACTCAGGAGGTTGGCCCTACAAGTTGAACGAGGTCGAGGGTCATATGGACTACCCAGAACCACCAGATGTCGCGTCCATGTAACAGACCAAAGAGGATGCCTATGCCCAGCGCAGTGTCGAGCACCAGGGAGCCTAGCTCGCTAAAACTGGCACCCTGTGCCAGGTAGGCTGGGATGTGGCCTGCTGCAAAAAGGGCTGCCACGATAATCACGGTTGCGGTAGTACCTAGGGCGGCCCGGAAGCGCACGGCCAGCATGGCAATGAGTATATCTTCGAGAAAGATCTGCACCATACGACCAAATTGGCGTGGGTGATAGGTTCTAGCAAGTGTGTTGAGCCATGTATCGAGCCTGTCAGTGACGGTCAGATAGATCGTCAAGGCTACGAGCGCCAGCGCCAGTCCGAGAAGTAACCGCGTTCCGATGCGGTGGGTTGGGAGCCATGCCGTGGAGAGCGGTTGGCGGCGCAGAGCAAGCAGACCGAGGAGTGGAGCGAATATGAGAACCTGGTTGATGGCTTCAAGGAGTGGTCCGGCAGGGCCTTGGATGGGTAAGCGAATGCCTGCCGACCAGAGTTGGCCCAGCCCAATCACCCCGAGGCACGCCAGGAGAACCCAGCCGACCTCGCGCCAGGGATGCTGAAAGGTAGCAGGTTGGGTAGCGGGCCAAAGGCCAGGGAGGAGGCGCGAAGCAAACAGCCACAGGCCCAGGGCAACCCCATATCCGGCGGCAAGACCTACATAGTTTTCCATACAGCTATACGCCTGTTAGCAAACGTCTGTGCAAAGATTGTCGGGGTGCAAAATGCACGAAAAAGGCTTGCCAAGGGCCCCGCAGTGCGTTATCTGTCAAATGGGGTGCGTCAACTGTAGGCACGGCTGTTTATCTTTTCGTATGGTCTTACATCGCGTACCAGACGTTGAGGGCTCGTTATGCTTGATCTTTCGTTTCGGTTGTTTCGTCGGCCTCGCTTCGTACTGGGCACGACGGCGCTTGCGCTCACCCTGTACTATGTTTTGGGGTTTGCCTTTCGGCCCGAGGCTCTTGCTCTTGATGGGATGACGCTTGGCGAGTTAGTCTGGGTGCTGGCCATCGATCAGTATCTGGTCGAGTGCCTGACTACAACGATCACTTTTGCGCTTGTGATTGGCTACGCCCGGCTGCTGGCGCTTACGCAGGTGAGGCTCAATGTGCCTGGGGTGCTTCGGTTTAACGTGGCCTTTGTGCCGCTGGTATTGACCGCTTTCTTCGTCATCAATCCGGTCACACAGACGACCCGTTTTCTCTTGCGCTACGGATTCTCTCCTGATTGGAGCCTTTACTGGGCAGGCTATGGGTATTCGGCTCCTCTCTTGCGCTCTATCTGGTCTTCATCAGCCTGATGGTCTATGGAGCGCTCAATCTCCACATCGTGCTCGATTATTTTCAGCACCGCACGGCTTCTCAGCAAGAGGAGGGACAAGCGTCCTATCAGAGCCGGGTTATCGGGAGCGAAGCCGGGGAGACTATTCCTATTCCGGTAGAGGAGGTGCTATGGTTTGAGGTCGATCACCGGAAGTATTACGCGGTACTCAAAGATCGCCGCGTCCGCATTACAGAAACCTTGAAAGCGCTGGAGGCTGTGCTCGACCCGGACTGCTTTGTGCGCATCAACAAGTCCCAGATTTTGGCCGTCGCGCATGTGGCCCGGTTTGCGCCCTGGGTAGATGGGAAATATACGGTCGGTGTTCATGGACGCCCTCGAACCAGGCTGACCATCAGCCGGACCCGTGCAAGCGATTTCAAAGCTCGGCTGGCTACCTAAACGGGGAGCAAATCGGCTGTTAGAAATTCCGCTTTTTCAGACACGTACCTTGAGCACGACGAAGGTGATATCGTCATCGGGGGGGCGGCCATCGGACCAGGATTGGCCCAGTTCCACAAGCTGCTCGATAATCTCGACAGCTGGGCGTGCGGCTATTTCTTGGAATACCTCGACGGCCTGATTGTATCCTAGCATATCGCCCGCCTCGTTGAACAATTCCGGGAAGCCGTCGCTCATAAACAAGACCGTGTCACCAGCCCTCAGCCCCACTTCTTCCTCCTTGTACGGAAAACCCACAAAGCTACCCAGCGGCATCCCCTTCAAACGGATCGTCTCCACCTCACCCGTCGCCGCCCGGTAGACCAGCGTTGGAGGCATGCCCGCCGTGGCAAAACGCAGCCGTCCATCCTTGAACTTCGCCAGCGTGAGGGCCATGTAGAGCTGCCGCATGTTCATGTCCTTGAGCGCACGTGTGGAGCGGTCGAAGATGCCGAGGAGGTTGGATTCCTGTCCGAGGGCGTTGAAGAGGCTTTTGGTGGCGGTGACCATGGTGCCGGCTTTCATGCCGTGCCCGGTGGCGTCGCCGACGGCGAGGGTGAGGGTGCCGTCGGCGTCGGTGGCGAAGTCGTAGTAGTCGCCGCCGACCTCCGTCGCCGTCTGCATGTACGCCGCCAGTTCGACCGCCGGGTGCTCCGGGACGGATTCGGGCAGCATCGAAAGCTGCAACGCACGGGCTTCCTCTAGCTCCTGGAGCTTGGTTTTGTATTCGGCCTCCAGCAGCTTGCGCTCGACTTCTTGCTGCAACTTATGCTCCGAGAGTTCCTGCACCCGCTCAATCTGCCGTCGCAGGTCGCGGTTGGTCAGCGCGATATTGCGAGAGAGGAAGATAGACATCGTTAGGATAAGCCCGAGGATGCCGAAGAAGGGCAGTTCGTTCGTCAGTTCTGTTTGCGGCAACAGGCCCATGTCCATCAAGAAAACGTAGAAGAAGCTCAGCGCCAGCATGGCAATGCCGAGGCCAATGATACGGGCTCCCGGCTTGTGCCGCACAAGGGCCACCACCACGACGCGCAACATCTCGACGCACGCTGCTACTAGAAAGATCAGGCCAAAGCCCACGCTGAATCCTGACACTCCCCAGACCACCGCCAGCAGCAACAGGCTGAGACCAGCGATGCCGTAGAAGAGTTTGGGGAGGCGGGAGTAAAAGATGGTGTACAGGAAGAGCAGACCCATCACACTGACAGTAATGCCGAGGGTGTTAAAAAGGGGCCTCTGGAAAAGATAAAAGCGGGGGTCGGTCGTAAAGGTAGATTGGTGAAACAGGTAAGCGATGGCGATGCAGGCCATCAGCATCAGCGAGAAGTAGAGGTTCTCGGTGGCCTGTGGGTAGAAGGCAAAAAGTATGAGGTGCAGCAGGGCAAAGCCAAAATAGATGCCCATGAGGGCAAACTGGTAGGCTCGAAAGCGTTGCGTGGTGCTCAACCGGCTCTCATAAATGCCATTGACATCGCGCAGGAAAAAGCCAGAGAACCCGCTATACCAGCCCATGCGCTGGAAGGCGTCAGCGCGGTGGTTGGCGTAGCGCACGACCAGCACATGCACGCCTGCCTCCCGAAAGGAGAAGAGGTAGTAGTTTTTTTGGATGCGAGCCTCTGTCGTTTCTGGCGTCGTGCCCACGGTGCCAGAGGTATACAACAAGTCGCCATCGAGATACACCTCCGCTGCACCGTAGTGCAACAGCCGGATGCCGAGCGGGATGCCCACGAGCGCCGAATCAACACGGAAGGATAGCCGAAACCAGCCGAGACCCTGCCAGTCATCCGTCAATGGCTGATCCGCCAGCAGGTGCGTGTCCTCCCAGGGCCAGTCGCTATCGTCGTACGCCGGGTTGGCGAAAGCCGGATCATCAGCGGCGTTGTATTTCCACAGTGCAGGGAAACGGATGCTGTCGTAATCTCCGACCAGACTATCGGCGGCAACCACGAACGGCGCTTGCTCCTGTGCAACGATGTCTGCAGGCCAGATCGCTGCCAGCAAAAGAAGGACGAATAGCAAGACGGGTAGCAAACGCATCATGCGGGCGTGGGCAATCGGTGGGGCAGCGATTCGCCAAGATAAGTGCTTTGCTTCGCCATACGCCACGCCAGCGCGAAAGATACGCCGGTTTACCCGGTAGCCGGACGCCAGTGGGTGCGCGCTATGGCTACGTCGCGGGCGTCGCTTTCGCGGAGGAGGCGGTGCGAGAAGCTTGGGTCGTCGGTGTCATGCTGCCGGGCAGTGCGGGCCACCACATGGTCGCCGAGGGTGGTTTCGGCCTTGAATTGTAGCTCCAGCCTCCGCAACTGGTGCGTGTGCAAAACCTCCTCCGGCTCGCTCTCGACAGCCGACTCGGCATAGCGCACGTTGTTGACGTGCTGGTTGATGTCGAGGTCGCTGTAGCGGACGCCATAGCGGCGCTGGTGGTCGGCGTAATCGGGTGCGTCGAATTTGGCAAAGGCATCCGGGATCGTGGAGGGGAGATCCGGCACCTTGATTTCGGTAATGAGTGCAGGCACGCGGACGGGCCGCTTACGGACAGCGTCAATGACGATCCACGCGCTGGCTCCACGCCCGATTT
>DATGCC010000925.1:0-2801 GCA_035312345.1 Rhodothermales bacterium | reverse complement strand
ACCTTGTCGCCCGGCTGCACGCACTGGGCATCGAGCTTGACGCGGGGATCGACGAGGCCCAAGCCGGCGGTGGTGATGTAGAGACCATCGGCTTTGCCGTGCTCCACCACCTTCGTGTCGCCGCCGACGATGGCAACGCCTGCGGCCGCGGCCGCCCGTGCCATCGCCTCCACCTCCGCCTGCAACACCTCCGACGGCAGGCCTGCTTCCACCACCAGCGTCGAGAGCAACGCCAGCGGCTTCGCACCTGCCACGCTGAGATCATTCACCGTGCCATTCACCGCCAACTCGCCGATAGAGCCGCCGGGAAACTGTAGCGGGTTCACCACGAAGCCATCCGCCGTCAGCGCCAGTCGCTGGTCACCGAGGTTGATGATGGCGGCATCGTCCAGTTTGCTCAACGCAGGATTATGCAGCAGCGGGGCAATCAGCCCTTCGATGAGCCGCCGCGTCGCCTTGCCCCCTGCCCCGTGCGCCATCTCGATCTGCGGGTCGCGGAAGCGGACGGCCTTTCCGTTCATCGTGGGCGTATTCTTCATGGTTGGTGCAAGGTATGGGAGGTCGGGGTATGGCGTGTGGGAGAAATCGGGAAATAGGAAAACCCGAGTTTGGACCTATTCCTATTTGTCATTGCGAGCGACCAACGGGAGCGCGGCAATCTCGCTGAAAAGGCGACATGCTTGACGCACGAGATCGCCGCGTCGCCTGCGGCTCCTCGCGATGACACCCCTTTATATAGGTCCAAACTTGGGTTAGGAAATGGTAAATAGGGTCTCTTAATCAACCATTTTCCAATGCCCAATTCCCATCCTCAAGCTTCCTCCAGAATATCGAGGTGCTCGATCCGGCGGGCGTACTGGTACTGTGCGGCGCAGGCTCCTTCGGACGACACCATGAGCGCGCCGATGGGATGCTCGGGTGTGCATTCCTTGCCGAAGAGCTTGCACTGGTGGGGCTTGAGGACGCCTTTCAGCACCTCGCCACACTGGGCAGCCTTCGGGTCGGTGACGCGGACGCCCGGCACTTTGTAGCGCACCTCGGCATCATAGGCCGCATAGGCCGGAGCCAGCTTGAGCGCCGACTGCGAGATGAAACCGAGACCGCGCCACTCAAAATACGGACGCAGTTCAAACACCTCTGCCATTGCCTTGAGCGCAGCGAGATTGCCCTCCCACGGCACCACGCGGGCGTACTGGTTCTCCACCTCGGCACGATCCTCATTCAACTGCCGCAGGATCATCACGATGGATTGCAGCAAGTCGAGCGGCTCGAAGCCGGAAACGACGATGGGCATTTCGTAATCCTGAGCCACGAATTCGTACGGGCGGCAGCCGATGACGGTGGAGACGTGCCCCGGCCCGATGAACGCATCCAGCCGCATGCCTGGAGAGTCGAGGATGGCGCGGATGGGCGGGATGATGGTGACATGGTTGCAGAAGACGCTGAAATTCTCGATGCCTTTTGTCTTTGCCAGCTTCAGCGTCAACGCGGTGGACGGTGCCGTCGTCTCGAAGCCGATGGCGAAGAAATACACTGCTTTGTCGGGATTTTTCTCGGCCAGTTTCAAGGCATCGAGCGGCGAGTAAACCATACGCACGTCCGTGCCACGCGCCTTGTATTCGAGCGGCGTGCCTTTCGAGCCAGGCACACGCATCATATCGCCAAAGGCCGTGAAGATGACGTTGTTCTCCTCGGCGATGGTGAGGCCATCGTCTACCCGGCCCATCGGCAAAACACAGACGGGACAGCCAGGGCCGTGCACCAGTTCAATGTTGTCCGGCAGCAGGTCTTTCAGCCCGTAGCGGTAAATGGCGTGCGTATGCCCGCCGCACACCTCCATGATGCGGTAGTGATGATCCGACTGGGCAAGCCGTTTGATTTCTTTCGACGCAGCTTCGATCAACTTGCCGTCTCTGAACTCATCGACGTATTTCATGGAATTCCTTCAATTTCTTCTGCACGGGATACAAAGGCGTAGCGGGCAGCATCCAGGCGGTGCGGCTCCAGTTCATCACGCTGCTGCTGGGCGCGCCGGGCAAGCGCCTGAAAATCCACATCGTGGAAGCGGACATCTGCTTCACCAACGATATGGAGCGATTGCCAGAGCGACTGTTTGCCGGTGATCCCGACCGTCAACTCTTCCAGTTCTTCGAGGCGCGTTAGGTCAGAATAGCCGAATATCTCGCCGCTGGGTTTGGCCCGATGGATTTTTTCAGAGACCCACGCTACACCTTTCTTCACTGGATTCTCCGTTCCTTCGATTCGGTTGAGCAGGTCTTTCAAGACTTTCTGGTCTGCTTGGATCTCTTTTAGCAAATGACAAAGCAACGCGCCAAGGGCACCATCCGGGTTTTTCTCGATGCAATATTCGAGCACTTCGATGGCCCCGACAGAACCGCCCAAGTGGTCATTCAGATAAATGCGCAGGAGGTTGTCGTTCATTATGGATCCTCCTCGCCAAAGGTGTAGCCTTGCACTTCTTCCATCGCCTCGCTGGCCTCGCCCAGCATCGTGAGCAACCGAAGTTGATCCTCGGCTTCGGAAGCACTGATCTTGCTCATGGCAAAACCCACATGAATGAGCACCCAGTCGTCTACGTCCAGCCCGTCTTCTTTGAGCAAATCGACGTTGACACGGCGACGTACGCCTGTCACCTCAACGGTAGCAAAGGGGGCATCCTCGTCGAGTGTTTTAATTTGTCCTGGAATAGCCAGACACATGGCGTATACGTTGGGTTTGAAATGGGGAATCAGGAAACGAGGCTAAACCTTCCCTTTTTATGGAGGACATGGTAGCCCGAA
>DATGCC010000924.1:0-3357 GCA_035312345.1 Rhodothermales bacterium | reverse complement strand
GACGTGAAGCGCTCGTCACAGCTTCGCCCGAACATGCATCCGGCGCGGTCGTTCCCTAGATTCTGTTTTCAGAAGCTGCTGGGATTTCGCTATGCTTTATTCAGGCAGAACGGTGCAGTTCGCGTTCCCTCTTCCTTGATGGGAGAGGGCCCGGGTGAGGGTGATCTTTTTCCCCGATGATTTCCCCCTCACTTTGTCTCTCTCCCGCCAGGGGAGAGAGAACGTTGTATCATCGTTTTAGCATTACTCAAAGGTCATTGAAACCATCAAGACGTTCCCGAACAATATGCCGGACCCTGACTTCAAGCGCATCCTCGTCACCGCCGCGTTGCCGTATGCAAACGGGCCGCTGCACATCGGCCACCTTGCCGGGGCGTACATTCCGCCCGACCTGTATTGTCGCTACCAGCGCCTCAAGGGCCGCGACATCGTGTTCATTTGCGGTTCCGATGAGTACGGCGTCGCTATCGTCATGCGGGCCCTCGCTGAAGGTATCGCGCCAGAGGACATCGTGAACGAGTACCATCCGATGATCCGCGACAGCTTCAAGCAGTTCGGGATGAGTTTCGATTATTACGGGCGCACCACCTCGGAGACGCACGTCGAGACGAGCCAGGATTTCTTCCGCACGCTGGCCGAGAAAGACGTATTCACGTTGCGTACCGAAGAGCAACTCTACGATCCTGAATCCAAGCTTTTCCTGGCGGATCGCTTCGTACGGGGGACCTGTCCGGTGTGTGGCTACGAAGATGCGTATGGCGACCAGTGCGAGAACTGCGGCTCGTCACTGAGTCCGAAAGAACTCATCAACCCGCGTAGCGCGCTCACCGAGGCGACGCCCGAACTGCGCGAGACGACGCACTGGTATATCCCGCTCGGCGATTTCCAGCCCGACCTCGAAGCCTGGATCGATACGCACGACGACTGGAAGCCGAACGTGCTGGGCCAAATCAAAAGCTGGTTTGCCGACGGCCTGCGCGACCGCGCCATTACCCGCGATGTGCCGTGGGGCGTGCCGGTGCCGCAGGATGTCGGCGAGGCGGCGGGCGTTGATGTGGAGGGCAAAGTGATCTACGTCTGGTTCGACGCACCCATCGGCTACATCTCGGCGACGAAAGAGTGGGCCGCGCAGCACGGCGACCCCGACCGTTGGAAAACGTACTGGCAGGACGACGAGACGCGGCTGCTGCATTTCATCGGCAAGGACAACATTGTCTTCCACACGCTGATGTTTCCCGCGATGCTCAAGGCGCACGGCGACTATGTGCTGCCGGACAATGTGCCCGCCAACGAGTTTCTCAACATCGAAGGCCGCAAGCTCTCGACGAGCCGCAACTGGGCCGTCTGGCTGCACGAGTACCTGGAGGATTTCGAGCCGGACCTGCTGCGCTATGCGTTGGCCTCAACGTTGCCGGAGACGAAAGACGCCGACTTTAGCTGGAACGACTTCCAGACCCGCGTCAACTCCGAACTGGCCGATGTGCTGGGCAACTTCGTCCACCGCGCCATGACGTTTGCTCACCGCTACTTCGATGGCGAAGTGCCGCCGCTCGAAGAACCGAGTGCACTCGACCGCGAGACGTTGGCGCAGCTTTCCACCTTCCCAGAGAAAGTAGGGGCGGCGTACGAAAGCTTCCGTTTCCGCGAGGCCGTGTTCGAGACGATGGCGCTTGCCCGCCTCGGCAACAAATATTTCAACGACGCCGAGCCGTGGACAACGCGCAAGAGCGACCCGCAGGCCTGTGCCAACACGATCCACGTCTCGCTCCAGATCTGTGCCGCGCTCAGCGTGCTGATGGATCCGGTGTTGCCGCACACCGCCGTCCGCCTGCGCAGGATGCTCCGCCTCGACGATGTGCGGCCCAGCGTGCCGGATGTGAAAGGCGGCAAAGTGGGCTGGGACGAAGCCTGTGCGCCGTTATTGGAAGCTCAACACGAATTGGGTGAGGCGGTGATTCTGTTCACCAAAATCGAGGACGACATGATTGAGGCGCAAATCGACAAACTCGGAACCGATGAGGCCGAGAAAGAAGAACCTGGCAATCCGTATGAGCCTCTTGGCGCAGAAATCGAATACGACGACTTCGCCAAACTCGACTTTCGCATGGGCACGGTGACCGTTGCCGAAAAGGTGCCGAAATCCAAAAAACTGCTGCGGCTGGAGATTGACCTCGGGTTCGAGCAGCGCCAGATTCTGGCCGGGGCGGCGGAGCACTTTACGCCGGAAGAAATGGTCGGTCGCCGCGTGGTGATCGTCGCCAACCTCAAGCCGCGCAAAATGATGGGCCTGGAGAGCCAGGGCATGGTACTCATGGCCGAAGACCGCGATGGCAAACTTGCTCCCCTGACGGCAGAAGGGGAGAATGGAGCCGTGGTGCGGTAGTGCCAGACGCAATCTGCAACAAACAACAAGCCCCGACCTCTTCGTGAAGCCGGGGCTTATTGCTTGAGGGGGTGAATAGCGTGTGCGCTATTGCACGGTTAGCAGCGTAAGCACGCTGGCACCGAGGCTGGCTTTCGCCGAGGTGGAGAGGGCCGTTTCCGCCGTCGTTTCAGCCGTGGTGAAGAAGGTCACGTACGCCATCGCCACCGCGTCTGCCGAAGCGGCTGCATCGACGCTGGCGTCAAGGATGGCTTTGATCGGCATGAGCGAAGCTTCCGCAGCTGTCAGCACTACGGTGTTCACCTCCAACTCGGCTTGCAATTCGGCTTTGACGCGGGCTTCATACGTAGCGCTCGCCGCGTCCAACTCGTTCTGGGAGGACGCAGCCCGTAGCGAGGCGAGGAGGGTGGTTCTGGCTTCAGCAAGGGCTTGCGTACGGCTGGCTTCGGCTCCTTCGGCCTCGAAGCGTGCCTCTACCGCCAGGGCGGTCGCCAGCGAGGTGATGAGGGCAGCCTGCTTGCGGAGTGCAAAACGGGTGTCGCTGTCGCTCATCGCGCTGAAGCGCACCAGCGCAGACTGGCCGGATTGACGGGCGCGGGCCTGGGTCTCCAGCGAGACACCAGCCTCACTATACACGTCGATGAGGTTCATTCGAAACGTACTGAGGGCTTCCGCTTCGGCTTGTATCGAGGTGGCTATCGCCAGATCGGACTGAAGCTGCACAAAGGCGGCACGCTCCCGCCGGGCAACGGTGTCTTCGTCGTCGGGCGCGTCGTCTGCTTCATCGAGGTATTCGGCCTCGGCACGGGCTTCGGCCTGGATGGCAGCGGCGATTTCGGCGGTGGAGGCGTTGCCGTTCTCCAGCGCTAGCGCGAGTTGCTGGTTGACGAAGAGTGCAACATCGGCCACCGTAGCTCCATCGCTGTTGGTGTTGGAATCGGCGCGGATTTCGGCAAAGACATTGGCTTCTGCCT
>DATGCC010000923.1:0-8806 GCA_035312345.1 Rhodothermales bacterium | reverse complement strand
GCCATCAGACGCGAAGAGTTGGGTGGTTAAGAAACGGTTTGAATGATGCGGTACGTGTTTCGTAAGGATGCTTTGCTGCGGCGTTGCTATTGAAATCACGCAACACGTAGCACAGTCACGGGCGCGGCGCATTCGACAACGCGGCCGGTGTCCCTTCGGCCGCCGTGTCGGCGGCTTCCTGGTTGTCAAAGGTTTCGCGGGCCAGCCGTTGTTGCTTCTCCATAAACTGACGGAGCAGATCCTGATCCTGCATTTCCTGCAACGTCGCTACGCGGTCCCACGTCATTGGGCGGGCCCGCGCATCGACCGGACCATCACCAGGCGTATTCCCCAGCAGGTTCTGGCCAACCGTCACGACCCAGTCGCCGGGCCGCACGACATCAACACCTACGAGGCCGCTGCCACGGGCCAGCACGGTGACTTCCTTGAACGTCATCGGCGTCGGCTCGGTCAGCGGTGGCGGGTTGTCTTCGTCGTAGCTCGTTGGCTCGCGCAGGGGCGTCTCGCTGCCGAGGGATTCGGCGATGTAGACGCCCAGCGCGCCCGTGTCCGTGTCTTCATAGAGGGCGCTGGCGGGGAGGAGGGTGGCCTGCTCGCTTTCGCCGTACAGCACATCGACCGTTACAAACATACCGGGGCGCAGCGTGCCGTCGTCGTTGGTCACATCGATCTCGGCTTCGGCGCTGTAGCTCCGGGCTTCGAGGAACGGTGAAATGCGGGACACCTCGGCGCGAATGACCTGATCGCCCTGGTTTTCCAGCCCGACGAGCGCGGTCTGGCCTACATTGATCCGATTGATCATCTCATCCGTAATCGACACCACCACGCGCACCACGTTGAAGTTACCGATGGTGTAGAGGTGTGTGCCCGTGTCCACCCGCATGCCCACTTCCACGTTGCGCTGCCCGACAACGCCGCTGATGGGCGCGCGGACAACCGTGCGGCGCAGCGCTTCCTGCTGCTCGCTAATGTTGGCCTCGGCCTGCGCGATACGGCCCAGGGCTTGCTCGTGCGTGGCTTCGGCGGCGTCGTACTGGGCTTGCAACGTCTCCAACTCCTGCTGGCTTTGCAACTGCTTCTCAGCCAACTCTTTGGTACGGTCCAGGCGGCCCTTCAACTCGCGCAGGTTGGCTTCGGCCCGTTTGGCTTCGGCCGTATTGATCTGGAGCGTCGCTTCGGCCTGGCGAAGCTGGTCGCGGAACTGGGTGTCCCGTAGGTACACCAGCGGCTGACCCTGCCGCACATAGTCGCCGTTCTGTGCCGTGACTTTCATGACCGGAGCCGCAATTTCGGGAAAGATCGCCACCTGGTTGTCGGCTTTTACCGTACCGCTGAGGCGCTCTTGCAAAGGCAGGCTCCCATTGCGCGCCTGGATGACTTCTACAGAGGGGATGGTTCCTGCCCCGCCAAAGCCGGGCCTGCCACCCTGTTCTTCCGATCCGCCGCAGGCAGCCAGCAGCAAGAGCCACGCTACGACAAGCGACCAGCGGGATACACGTTTTAAAAGCATGAATGAAAGCGTCAGGTGGGTGAAGGCGAAGGGGAAAATGTCTGTTATGACAACAATCTGTTCAGCAGTGATCATGGTGCGGCTGAATCTGCAGGGTAATATGAATGGTGAGCATGATGGATTCAGGACGCAACACGAATTGCACCAGCACGCAATGAACTGCACCGGGGTGCCATGCAGTTTTTGGCTTGTTTGGGGCGAAAAGTGGAATTGGGCGACTGATTAATAACAGGAACGTGCATTTGAACAGCCGCTCTGTGCGATTCATGCAGTCCCTATTGCTTGAGAATCGTCGCGATCGTATCAATACATTGTTAGTTCTAAATCTCAAAGATGTATGCAAGACCCACTGTATCAAACATCTTCCCCCAACCCTGGGACCGGATTGTGGGGGCCGTATGCCAGCAAGCGACGCTGGGTAGAGCCCTTGCTCATCGTGGCCTTCTGGACGCTGATTGCGGCGCTTACTATCGGGCGGCGCATTATCGACCCGCATGGCGGACAGGACGGCATTCGTACCGGGCAGATTTGGCAGGCCCTGCTCGAATACGGCGTCTGGGCGGTGGTGACTCCCGGTATTTTCTGGCTCAGTCGTCGCTTTGCCGTGGAGCGCGAAACGTGGCTCGGGCGCATTTTTTTGCATCTCAGCATCGGCGTCATCGTCGCGACTATCTTTGATGTGTTCGGTCATGCTACTTATGCTGCGCTGGTTGTGGGGGAGGAGCGTACGTTTTCGCTCGCCAACAGCCTGCTGACGTTTCGGTTTATTGATGAGCTGATTATTTACCTCACCGTCCTCGCTGCCGGGTTTGCCCGCGACTATTTCATGCGTTTTCAGGAGCGGCAGGCCGAAATGATCCATCTACGCACACAGGCCGTCAAACTTCAGGCACAGCTTGCCGAGGCGCGGTTGCAGACATTGCGCATGCAGGTCAACCCGCATTTCCTATTTAACACCCTGCATGCCGTCTCGTCGCTCGTGGAACGTGATCCGCGTGGCGTGCGGCGCATGATTGCCCGCCTGAGCGAGTTGCTGCGCTACACGATGGAGCGGGCAGGCGAACAGGAAGTGTCGCTCCACGAAGAATTGCTATTTCTGGAAGGCTATCTCGAAATCCAGCAGATTCGGTTTCAGGATCGGCTGGAAGTAGAAGAAGACATCGCCCCTGATGTGCTGGATGCGCTTGTGCCCAGCCTCATTCTACAGCCCCTCGTTGAGAATGCAATCAAGCATGGCGTGAGCCGCATCGAAGAGATGGGGCGGATCGAAATCAAGGCGTGGCGGGAAGACGAAACCCTCTGCCTCAGCGTCCGCGACAATGGGCCGGGCCTTGTTGAGACGTCAGGGGATGGAGAAAGGACCTCCGAAGGCGTGGGCCTGCGCAACACGCGGGAACGGTTGCAGAGCCTCTACGGTACAGCGCAGCAACTTGTCCTGAAATCGGCTCCATCGGGTGGTGCGCACGCCCAGATCCGCCTGCCATTTCACACCCGCGCCGATCTGCACGCTGTGCTGTCTGATTAAGAGTCGCTCTCATGTCCGACCGTCAAAAACTCAAAGTCCTCATCGTAGACGACGAGTTGCTGGCGCGGCAACGCCTCGAAGATCTGCTCGGGAAGCAAGACGATGTGGAGATCGTAGGCATCGTGGACAACGGGCGCAAAGCCGTCGAGGCTATTCGCCAGCACCGGCCCGATCTGGTTTTTCTGGACATCCAGATGCCGGGTCTCACGGGTGTAGATGTGGTGCAGGAGGTGGGACCCGAGCAGATGCCCGTCGTGATTTTTGTGACGGCCTATGACCACTATGCGCTGAAAGCCTTCGACCTCGCCGCGCTGGATTACCTGCTCAAACCATTCGATGATGAGCGCTTCGAGCAGGCCTTTGAACGAGCACGCCAGACCATCGCCTTGCGGGATGTAGAGAAGCTCCGGGATCGGCTCTCCACCTTTTTGCAGGGCCAGTCAGGCGCGACGCAGGAAGCCAAACCTGCTACAAATTATCTCGAACGCATCGCCGTAGATATGCGCGGTCAGGTGCGCGTGGTGCCCGTCCAGCAGATTCGTTTCATCACGGCTAGCGGAGCCTACGCCGAGTTGCACACGGACAGCGACACGTTTGTCATCCGGGAGCGCATGCAAACGCTCGAAGCTCGGCTCGACCCGGAGGTTTTCTTTCGCGTTCACCGCAGCGCCATCGTTCGCCTCGACCGCATCGATGCTTTACTCTACAATGCGGGCGGCGATTACGCAGTGCGTCTCAAGGATGGCAAACGCTTGAAGGTCAGCCGCAACCGCCGCGAAGAATTGGAGCAACGCCTGGGGTTGGATGCGCTGGGGTGATGACCCGGTTGGTCGGATATTATTCTTGAAAGCCCTGGCACGTCAGCGTATTTTTCTCTACCGTGATCATATGCAAGTCTCTCAGGGGTAGTATCCATCTCCGTTCATAATCCCTGACCTTTCATCGGTAGTGTTCAAAAGGTATTGATGGGTTGAAGCCATCTGCCTCCTCGACAATAGACGAATGACGATGGGGTGATGTCTTTTCGTTCGTCCGTCGTCTTCTCACTATAGCATTAACACCTTCAGAGCACTACCCTTTTATCTATCATCTTATGGGAGAGGATACGCTATGCCCAACATCAACAGCGATGCGCTTATCGGGCGCGGGTGGAAAGAACATTACAGTGGATTTCCTGCGGATCTATTTTATGCTGAAGCAGGAGGGGACAGCCCCTGGGCTACGACGCCGCATTTGCATATAAACTATGCGATTGGCGGGACGCTTCAGTCTTTGACGTACAAAAACACCATGAATCAAAATACCTATTTGTACAACGGGGCGCACTTTGATAATACTGCCATAAATGCCATTGGTGAAGCAGCGATCAAGGCAGAAGCGCAACATATTCAAGGGCTGGTCTAGCATCCATTTGCCGCTGACCCAACACAAAAAGGGGCACAAGGCCCCTTTGCTGTGTGCTAGTAGGTTCGAGCCTGGCTACCGGGCGTTAGCGACGATCTCGTGCTCGGCGAAGAAATAATTGGATTCCAGTCGACCATTCTCGACGGAATCCGAGCCATGGACGATGTTCTCGCCTTTGTTGTCGGCGAAGTCGCGACGGATGGTGCCTTCATCAGCCTCGGCAGGGTCGGTTGCGCCGATGAGGATCCGGAAGTCGGCGATGGCATTTTCCTTTTCGAGCACCATCGGCACACACGCACCGCTCGACATGAAGTTCGTCAGGTCCTCGAAAAACGGGCGGCCCTTGTGGACGGCGTAAAAGCCTTCGGCCTCTGTTTTGGTAAGCTTCACCAGCTTCATCGCGAGGATGTTGAACCCGGCGTCCTGGATGCGCTTGGTCACCTCACCGATGAGGTTTTTGCGGACACAGTCGGGCTTGAGGATGGTCAGGGTACGTTCGACAGCCATAATGGTCTATGCGGTTGCTTGCGTGGGATAGAGTCGTTCAGCGGTCAATCTGATCAAAAATACGGCACAGAAGCCGCGAGGATCGCAGGTGGGTGGTCAATCCTTCGTGAATCCGAGGCGCAAATCTAATATCGCCGTGCTATATTGCGAGACATCCAAGGCGATTTCAGCAAGCAGAGGGCACGTATGGAACCACATGATGCATCAAAGAAACCACCGACAAAAGCAGATTTCCACGTCACACGGCGTACCTTTCTGGCAACGTCGGCTTTGGCAGGGAGTGGGGTCATGATTGTCCCGCGTCATGTCTTAGGTGGCGTCGGCTATCGCGCCCCGAGCGACCGGCTCAACATCGCCGGGATCGGCGTTGGCGGGCGGGGCCGAGGGATTCTACAAGGAGCCAGCGGCTGGCAGGAATCTGGCGAGACCCTCGAAAACGTTGTTGCTCTCGCTGACGTAGACGACATGCAAGCTGCCCGTACGTTTGAACAGTATCCGAAGGCCAAGCACTTCAAGGATTTCCGCGTGATGCTCGACGACATGGGCGACAGCATCGACGCTGTGATGATTGCCACACCGGATCATGTCCACGCTGTCGCCGCGATGGCAGCGATGCAAGAGGGCAAGCACGTCTACTGCGAGAAGCCACTGACACATACCGTCTACGAAGCCCGTATGCTCACCGAGGCTGCCCGGCGCTACAACGTCGTCACGCAGATGGGCAATCAGGGCAACTCCGGCGATGGCCTCCGCCGCATCTGCGAGTGGATCTGGTCCGGTGCCATCGGAGAGGTGCGCGAGGTGCATACCTGGACGAACCGCCCCGTTTGGCCCCAGGGGCTGAGCCGCCCGACCGAGACGCCGCCCGTGCCGGACACGCTGGACTGGGATCTCTGGCTGGGTCCTGCACCGTCCCGCCCGTACCATCCCACCTATGTGCCGTTTAGCTGGAGAGGCTGGTGGGATTTTGGCACGGGAGCCCTTGGCGACATGGCCTGCCACATCCTTGACCCCGTGTTCAAGGCGCTCAAACTGGGCTATCCGGACAGCGTCGAAGCCAGCGCGGCAGCCTACTACGAGCAGGCGTGGACACCGGTATCGGGGGAAGAGAGTGCCCCCATCGCTTCCCTCATCCATTTCGACTTCCCTGCCCGCGAGAACCTGCCACCCGTACAGGTGACGTGGTACGATGGTGGCCTGCGCCCACGCCGCCCTGACGAACTCAAGGACGACGAAATGCTAGGCGACGGGAGTGGCGGCTGCCTGTTCGTTGGCGACAAAGGCAAGCTCTCGTGTGGCACGTACGGTAGAGAACCCACCCTGCTCCCGACCTCCCGCATGGAGGATTTCGAGGAGCCGCCGCAGATGCTGCCTCGTATCGAAGGCGGACCCGATGGGCACCAGCGCGCCTGGGTCGAAGCCTGCAAAGGAGGACCGGCCCCTTCGTCCAATTTCGATTATGCCGGGCCGCTCACAGAGATGGTGTTGATGGGCAACCTCGCCATCCGTAGCTATATGTATCGGGAAAAAGTAGGCACGAACGACCGGGGCGAAGACATGATGGCCTACACGGGGCGGCGCAAGCTACTGTGGGACGGTGAAAACATGCGCATCACCAACTACGAACCCGCCAACCAGTTCGTCCGCCGCGACTACCGCAAAGGCTGGTCGCTGGGATGAGAGTGATGAGCACAACCGCCTAAATCAAGTTATTGCTACTGAAGCGGTGCAAAGTCAGAAAACAGGCGCGTGGTGCTGAACTGCTCAGGCGGCCGGAAGGGCGCGTAGAGGTGTACGTCGGCCTGCGTCGAAGCCGGGAGCCAGCCGGTACCATCTGGCGCAGGGTGGAGCGTGATGGAAAACCGGCTTTCTTCCCTAAAAAGCAAGCCCTGCTCCAGCCGCTGTAGTTCGAGCGCCAGCAGCGTTTCGTTGTCAGGGTGGATGTAAAAGCGACCGCGCTGGATGATTTGTTCCTGGTCGCTGTCGGGGTGGGCCTGCACTTCGATCACACGGACCGATTGGCCAGCCAGCATCGTGTCTGGCAGAAAAGCGTACGCATAGGCCGCACGGTTGCGGGGCGAGAGGTAGGGCGGATCTTCGGGTAAAATGTGC
Source organism: Rhodothermales bacterium (assembly GCA_035312345.1). GTDB lineage: Bacteria > Bacteroidota > Rhodothermia > Rhodothermales > DATGCC01 > DATGCC01. The sequence continues at coordinate 1,748 of DATGCC010000923.1, read as the reverse complement.
GTAGGGAAGGGCTTAAGATCGATGACGCTTGTGGGATCCCCCGAAAAACGCTCCAGCCAACCGAACGCAAAGCGCCCCGTAGTGTTGGAGTTTTGCACACTCACAGAATCGGCTCCGATGTGCCGGGCCGTGGTCGCTGAGGCAGCCAGAACCTGGCCCTGTTCGTCTCGTTGCTCCGTGCGGGTCCGCGTCGTATACGTGAAATCTGCAAGATCGGCGAAGGCTTGCCGCATGGCGTCCTGGTCGAGCGCAGCCAGGGTGGCAAGCACCTCATCGCGCTGATTCGCTTCTTGCGTCTCCGTAGTGGGTGAGGCCGACTCTTCTCCCGCAGACGAGCAGCCTAGAGAGAGGGGAAGCAAGAGCATAAGAAGCAAGCAATAGCGCATAGGCAAACAGTCTAGCATCATGGCATTTACATGCTTAGCACGCCTCAGCCCCAGATGGAGTTGCACAACACGGCCCTTCTAAAAACCAGATACGACGAAAAATATCTTGTATGCCTGACAACAACCTACTCGAACAAGCCCGCGATGTGGCGGTAGCCGCGGCGCAGCAGGCGGGATCCATGATCCGATTTCATACAGGCCAGATGGCAGAGGGCGATATCCGCGAGAAGCGGGTGCATGACCTCGTCACCCGCGCCGATGAGGCGTCGCAGAAACACATCATCGAAACACTGCTGGCGGCCTTTCCGGATTTTGATATCCTGGCCGAGGAGGGAGTCCAAGAGGAGGTGGCCTCGGTAGCAGATGGCTACCGCTGGATCATTGATCCCATCGATGGGACGACGAACTTTCTGCACGATCTGCCGCCGTATGCCGTGAGCATCGGGTTGCAGCACGAGGAGGCCATGGTCGTTGGCGTGGTGCTGGATGTATCGCGGAACGACCTGTTCACGGCGGTGCGCGGCGGCGGGACCTACCGGAACGGTGTCCGGGTGCAGGTCAGCGAAACCGCGCACCTGGATGAAAGCTTGATTGCAACGGGTTTTCCGTACCGGGTCTTCGACTATCTGGACGCATATTTCGCGGTCATGGCGCAGTTCATGCGCAACACGCGGGGGCTACGGCGATTGGGCTCGGCGGCGGTCGATTTGGCCTACGTTGCTTGTGGCATATTCGATGGTTTCTTCGAGACAGGATTGAATGCCTGGGACGTGGCGGCGGGTTTGTTGCTCGTCGAAGAAGCAGGCGGGCACCTGACGGACTTTCAGAATGCACCATCCTCGCCATTCGATCGGCAGATTCTGGCGTCCAATGGTCAGGTCCACACCGCGATGTTGGATTTTACGAAGCCGTTGCGAGACATTCGCTATTAGCAAAAAAGCAGCGGGTAGCGCATCAGGGTGCAGATGCCTACCTTTGTCGTGCCGGTACGCATCATCTCATCAGAAAACATCATTCACGAATAGACTATGACCGCAACAGGAAACGGTTTGCTCGAAGGAAAACGCGGCGTCATTTTTGGAGCCCTCAACGAAAGCAGCCTGGCCTGGGCCATTGCTGAGGCGGTCCACCGCGAGGGGGCAAAGTTTGTGCTTACCAACGCACCTGTTGCGCGCCGCCTCGGCTCGCTTGATGGATTGGTCGAACGTACCGGCAGCCCGCTCATCTGGGCCGACGCTACCAACGACGAGGACCTCAAAAGCCTTTTCGAGCAATCCAAAGAGCATTATGGGCAGATCGACTTCATCGTGCACGCCATCGGGATGGGCGTGAATGTGCGTAAGAGCGTGCCCTACCCGGAAC
>DATGCC010000922.1:0-5815 GCA_035312345.1 Rhodothermales bacterium | reverse complement strand
AACGACAGCTACGGCGTTTCGCTCGGCGTGCAGAATGCCACCCGCGCCCACAACGTCCTGTCGGCTCCGGCTTTCTCGTTGGGCCTCTTTCTCAAACGCTGACGCTAGATGCCCATGCCGGGCGATGGCGCAAACACTTTGTTAACGGACAGCACCGCGGCCTGCATGGTGAAATCATGGGGCGCTTTGGATTTCAGCATAAAGCAAAAGCCGTCGTAGCTCGTAAAGTATTTGTGCGCCTTCGGAAAGCCAGACTGCACATGCAGCACCAGCGGTTTTTCAGACTTTTTGAGAATGCTCACAAAAGCATCCCGCTCGATATCCACGACGAGGCTGCTGCCGCTCTGCTGAGGTGTATGTGCCATCATGTTGATGGTTACTGGTTGATGGTTTTTAGTTCTTGGCTGCCTCGATCCGCCAGCGCTTCGCAGATCGGAGCTAGGAAAATTCCCTTTTCAATATCGCAATCACTTCACCGAAAACCTCTTTGATATTTCCTTTTGAAAATTTGAGGTAATCGATTCCAGCAACATTGGAGAAGGGCTCGGTTTCCTCTTCAAGCAAGATGATGGCTCGACTAAAACCCAGCTTTCCCTGAAATAAGCCTGCTTCATGAATGACGTTCTGCCTAGCTCGGAGTTTGCCTTCTGAAGTTTCATCCTCTCCCGTCAGAACAAGTAATGCAAAGGAACTCTTCTTAAGCATTTCCTCAAGGATATCACGGATAGCATGCCCTGATCTCGCTCCAGTTTCATAGGCGATGACATCAAAACCATGTTTGTCTTGGAGATGATCTTTGAGTTCTCGCCATAATGTACTGTGTCCGTGTCCTATGAAGATACTTGGCGAAGCCTTGGGTAGTGGAGTCTTAGAAGTCGGTTCAATAACAATCCTGGAACTATCTCTGTGCGCATCAAAAACGGAAAACACGCTCTCGATAGACGCTCTAGTCTTCGCACTAATACGGATTGAAGTATCGGGATAGTTAAAGGTGATTCGAAAGGTTCCACCGTATCCATGCACCTTATACTCTGCGTAATAACAGTTCTGGTAGTCCGCAAAAAATTCCTCCTCTGTATCGTGCTCCCACTTTGCACTCGATATCCAAACGGTTTTTGTTGCTCTCGAACGGTTTTGCTGCATGCTATCTTCATCCTCAATTGCAAGCTGTCGATAGTACTCAGCGATTGCAGCTTTTATTATTACTCCGCTGAACATTGTATCCGAATAGCTCTTCCCCTTGGTCATATTATCCTATCCATTTCTTTCCAAAAACTCTCGTTCAAGTACCTCGGCCTGCTCCATAGTCATCGCCGACTGGTGTTGCTGGTACCGGTGCGTCATCACTCATCAGCATGCTACAGCGTTCGCTACAGTGTAGTCAGCAGCACCCGGCTTTCTCTTCTCTCACTCTCCCTGTCCCCCTCTCACCCTTTCTCCCTTTCCTAACTTTACCCGGTCGCTTTAACCATCAAGTCCGTCATCCGCTGCACAAAGTCAGCAGGCGTAGGCAGGTTGCCGTCAAGCAGGAGCGTGCCTTCGTAGAGTTGAAGAATGGCTTCGTCGAGCAAATCGTCTTTCCCTTCGCTCTGGAGCCGCGCCAGGTTTTTGAGCAGGGGGTGATGGGTGTTGACTTCCAGGATCTTGCGCCCGCCGGTGAAGTCCTGGTTCATCATCTTCATCATGCGTTCCATCTGCGCGTCCATGCCGCCCTGCCCCACTACGAGCGTCGCCGCCGAATCGACGAGGCGCTTGGAGGCGATGACATCTTCGACGCGGTCGCCGAGGGTGGTTTTGAAGCGGATGAGTAGTTGCTCGGCGTCTGTTTCGGCCAGGGCGTCTTCCTGTGGTTCCTCGTCGTCGGAGGCCAGATCCAGATCCGCCTGCTCGATGCTTTTGAACGGCTTCTCGTCGTACTCCGTAAGCGAGGGCGCGATGAACACATCGACGGGATCGGTGAGCAGCAGCACTTCGAGGTCGTGCTTTTTGAAATACTCCAGGTTCGGATTCCGCGCTGCGCTGTCCCGGTGCTCGGCGAGCAGGTAGTAGATGGCCTCCTGCTGCTCCGGCATCCGCGCCACGTAGTCTTTCAGCGAGGTCAACGCGCCCGCCTCGGTCTTCGTAGAATCGAACCGCAGCAAGTCGATGAGCCGATCACGATTGCCAAAGTCAGAGGAAAGTCCGGTTTTGAAAAGCTGGCCGAACTGCTGGAAAAACGTCGTGTACGTTGATGGCTCGTCGGTGGCCCATTCTTCCAGCATCCCCAGCACCTTGCCCGTCAGCACCGAGCGCATCTTCGCCATCACCGGGCTGGACTGCGTGACTTCGCGGGAGATGTTGAGCGGCAGGTCCTCGCTGTCCACTACGCCGCGCACGAAGCGCAGGTATTCCGGCAGCAACTCCTTGCAATCGTCCTGAATGAACACGCCCGCGACGTAGAGGTGCAGGTGCCGCTCAAACTCCTCGCGGAACATCCCTGGCGGAGCCTGCGCAGGCACGAATAGCAATGCCTTGAAGCTGATGACGCCTTCGATGGACAGGTGCAGATGTCCGAGTGGCGGCTGGTAGTCGTGGGCGATGAATTTGTAAAACTCACCCAGTTCTTCGTCGCCGATGTCGCCCTTCGGCTTACGCCAGAGGGCCTTGACCGTGTTGACCTGCGTGCCCGCAAGGTAGATCGGGAAGTCGACGAAGTTGGAGTATTTCTGGATGATCTGCCGGATGCGCGCCTCTTTGCTGAACTCCTCGGCGTCTTCTTTCAGGTGCAGCGTGATGGTCGTGCCCCGCTCAGCGCGGTCGATTTCTTCGATGGTGTAGCTCCCCTCGCCCTCCGACTGCCAGCGGTAGCTCTGCGCGTCCAGATCGGCGTGGCGCGTCTCGACGGTGACGCGGTCGACGACCATGAAGACGGCATAAAAGCCGACGCCGAACTGCCCGATCATCTCGGCGTCGATGGGCTTGTCCGTCTGCTTCATCTCTTCCAGAAACGCCCGCGTGCCGCTGCTCGCCACCGTGCCGAGGCGGTCGGTCAGGTCCTCCCGCGTCATGCCGATGCCGGTGTCGGCTATCGTCAGCGTGTTCTGCTCGGCATCCGCTGTAATCTCGACTTTGAGCGCGGCGTCCGGGCTGGCAATGTTGGTGTCAGTGAGTTGCCGGAAGCGCACTTTGTTGAGCGCATCCGAGGCATTGGAGATGAGTTCGCGGAGGAAAATGTCGCGGTGCGTATAGAGCGCATGGACGATGAGGTGAAGCAACTGCTTCATCTCGGCGCGGTACTCGAATTCTTGTACGGTTTCCTGCTGTTCAGCCATGGGGGGTTAACAGTTGATGGTCAGAAAATGAATGCTTCACGATCAAATTTCGCGTTTTGACCATACCCGGTCAAGCTGTCTCTTGATCCAAATAAACACAAAAGCGCCCGACCTTTAGTAAGCCGGGCGCTTGGTAAAACGGCTGTTGTTGGATAATCTACATCGAATCCTCAACGCGGGTCGCCTCTAGCGTGAACTCACCGGCGGCGTCTACCTTGTTGGTGCCGGTTATCTCATCGCCCACAATGGTGCCCTGCATCGTAAAGTCGGTGCCCGCTGCAAAGCCTTTCAACGTAAAGGTTCCGGCCTCCCGATCCATTTCCAGGCTCTTGATCTGCATTTCCTCTTCAATGCCCATCTCATTGACCATAATACGACCTTTGTGGGTGCCATCCTCTGCCTCACTGATGGTCATCGTCCCGGTCAATTCACCTTGCGAGGCGCTGTTCATCGTGAAGAACCAGGTCCCATACAGCGGTGGCGTCTCATCTTTTTTGAGCGAGGCGCAGCCGCCCAGCATCAGCGAGGCAACCAGCAGCATACACAGGAAAGAAGCAGTAGGACGGCGTTTCATAGCATCTGGGGGATGGGTTAAACAGGAAGCTCGTGGATGCGGTGAAACTACTTCATACACCGCGCAAAAACCACTACGGTGTGCCGTCCTGTTTGATGCATTAAAATTCTACATTGGTAAGGTCGCGCAGGTAGATCTGATCCTCCATCACCTTTTCGAGCAGGCGGTCGAGGTGGCCTTTGACGCGGGCCAACACCAGTTCGTCTTCGCTGAGAACGATGGCGTAGAGGTCGCGCACGGCCCCATCACGCTCTTTGTACAGCACCCAGACGACCTCGTCGTCTTCCTGCGTCTTGACGGCCATCTCCCAGCCGTCGCGCCGGAAGCGATCCATGGAGGGCGGGTCGAAATCGTTGAGGTTGGGCAGGTAGTCGGTTTTGTAGACGCCAACTTTGATGCGGCTGATCTCGCGCAGGTAACTGCTTGCCATCTGCGGCTCGTCTTCGGGCACCAGGCCCGCGATCCAGCCGAGCGCCCGCAGCGACCCTGGCCCCAGGCTCACCACCACCTCGCGGTCGAAGTGGGCACCGGGGTACTGCCGCTCCAGATCGCGCCGGGTTTGTGCAATCTCGCGGGAGTAGAAGCACCCGGCCATCGGGAGGGTGAGCAAGAGCAGGATGAGTAAGTATCGTAGCTTCATGGGTTTTTCCTTGGTAAAGAAGAAAGGGGGAGGGGGAGAAAAGGTAAAAGGGAGAGGAATAGCGTCTCTTATTCTCTCTTTCCCCCTCTCTCCCTTTCTCCATCTCCTAATAGTCCACCGTCATACGGTCCAGCGGGTCGATGTCGAACTTGCGACCGATGCGACCGATTTCTTCGGGGTTAATATCGCCTACGATGTTGACGAAGAAGGTTTCATCGTCGCTGGGGCTGACAGCCATGACCACCATGCCTGCGATGGCCCCGCCATCGACGCGGACGAAGATGTCTACGTTTTCGTCGTAATCACGCACGCGCACGACGGTGTCCCATCCATCCGATTCGAGTTGTTTGGCAAGGCCGTTCGCCCGGTCCGTCACGGCCTCGAAATCGCTTCGGCGAAGGGAGAAGCCGCGCACCTGGATAGCTTTCAGCTTGTGCAACAACTCGGCCAGGTCAGGGTCTTCGTAGCGCGAGGCTTCGGCCACCAGATTCAGCAGCGCGCCTTTGATGTTGACAATGACCTTGGGCTCTTTATCGAACCACTGCTCGACGAAATCGAGGTTGACATAGCCAGGCTCTTTGTCCAGATCGACTTGCTTGTTCTGCGCCTGCACGGGACCTGCCAGGCCGACGAGCAGGAGGACCGTGGCCCAGAGGCCCGTCCGGGTTGAGGGATGTAGCTTCATTGTATAGCCTCTTACTGTTGATTGCCTTGGGGTTGGGCGTTGCGGGTGCCGAATGCGTCTTGCACTGGCTCCACCACCCGTTCTTTGATAACATCGCGCCGCACAGTCTGCCCAGTCTGGCGTCCCAGATCCGAGAGGTAGGCAAGCGTCCATTCTACTTCGGCGAGGGCCCGCTGTACTTCGGCGGTCTGGGTATCCGGCTGCGCGGGCTTGCCCACCAGCGAGGACGACACGACGAGCACAACAAGCACTGCCATGGCAAGAGCAGGCTGCCAGAGGGCCGTCCACTGCGCCGCCATCCAGGCGTGGAACTGGTCCAGCCATGATGGACCGGCGTGCCGACGGGCATAGCCGAGGACAGCCTCCGTCACCTGCGGCGGGCAGATGGGCGCGGGCAGTGTGTGCAACCCCTCGCGGATCTGGCGAGCGAGCAGCAAATCTGCTTCCCAATCGTCTTCCGCTCCCATAAGGTAGAGGTGCTCCTCAAAGGCAGCGTGTTCGTCGACGGGCAGGTCGCCATCGAGATAGGCCTCGATGCGGTCGTCCATCCAGTCCGGGTTGATATAGTCAGACGGTTTCACGGTATAGTACCTCGGTTAAATGCT
>DATGCC010000921.1:0-8824 GCA_035312345.1 Rhodothermales bacterium | reverse complement strand
CGCCTCGTTGGAAGCACTCAGGTTTCTCTTGTACTCACCAGCCTTTCGATAGCATGCCTTATCCCGAACCGCTCCTCCAGCCCATGCGTGCCGAACTTACGCGGCTCGGCGTCGAAGAACTTCGCACCGCTGAGGAGGTAGACGCCGCTTTTGATCGGGCCCAGGACGAAACGATGTTGCTCGTTGTCAATTCCGTCTGCGGCTGTGCCGCCGCCAATGCACGCCCGGCCGTGGCCCTTGCCAGCCGCAACGAGCAGCAGCCCGACCGCGCCGTGACCGTTTTTGCCGGGCAGGATCTGGAAGCCACGGCCCGCGCCCGCGAATACCTGGCCGGTATACCGCCGTCCTCGCCCTTCATGGCGCTCATCAAGAATGGCGATCCTGTGTACCTCATCGAGCGGCGTCACATTGAAGGCCGTAGCGCCAACGCCATCGCCGCCGATCTCGTGCACGCCTTCGACAAGTATTGCGGGACAGACGCCATCGCCGAGGAAGGCCCGGAAACGCCTGAACTGGCAGTGCCGCACAGGGGCAATGGGTTGCCCCCGACCTTCCGCTCAATCATGTAGTACCCAGCGTTGAGCTTGTAAATAGAAAGAGAGATGGGGGCCATATGCCTTTGTCTCTCTTTTGCTTTTCAGGGCGTGTTCGTCTCCAGGCCGGACGGCAGGCGTGGCGATGAAAGGAGGCTGCTGAAAATGTCCCATCGCTGCTCCGGCTGATCGGCAGTGCCGCCCCGTGTCTCGACGTAGCGCTGCACGAGATCCTGCCCCAGGTTGTAGTTGATGACGTAGCTTCGGTAGGTGTCAATAAAACGCACCCGCTGGCGAGCGCGCTCCATTGGCATCATGGCGTAAGTCGCCAGCCATTCGGCGGCTTCTTCGGCGTCGATCTCGCCGTTCAGGTAGCGGCGGGCGGCTTCGTTGCCGGCATAGCTCAACTCACTCACGAGTTCTTCGACCGCATAATATTCCTCTACCCGTGAGCTATCAAGGCCCGCGAGTGGAAACAGCACCTCGCGCTCGAACGCCAGCCGCTCCTCTGCCGGAAAGGCGACCTTGATGCCGTAGTTGGCACTGCCCTCCGCAATCAGCGACTGAGGACTGAACAAGGGATAGACCGAAAACTCCATCCACCCGCGTTCGTCCACGAGGTTTTTTTCGAGCAGGGCATTGTAGACATGGTGCCCCGGATAGCCCTCGTGCGCTGCCAGGTCCACGGCGCGGTCGATGTAGATCGGCAGGTCGGTGTTCACCTGTATGAGGCTCTGCGCGTTGCCCTGGTACCAGTTATAGCCGCTCCACGGCTTGTCTTTCACATACTCGACCACAAAGTTCTCATTGGGCGGCAGATCGATTTGGTCCAGCGTGCGCCGCCGCGCCTCGTCGATGGCGGCGGTAAAGACGGTGTCGAGTTTTTCCGTCGGAATGATGAAATCCTGCTTGAAGGCTCCATAGCGCTCGATTAGCGGACCCTCGCCGGGGAGCTTTTTATCGAGTCGGGCCAGGATCTCCTCAAAATGACGCGCCGGGTAGGTAGGCGGCTCGGCGTCGTAAAGGGCGCTGGCTTCCTCGTCGAAGCTAAACGTTTCACCTTCCAGCATCTCGACGCGGGCCACGAGCGCGTGCAATTGCTTGAGGAGGTACTGATGGCGGAGGTCAACCAGCTCATCCTGTCCACTCGTATCCATCTCTTGCAGTTCGGCGATCAGCGGCTGGGCTTCCTGCTTGATCTGGGCAAGCGTTTTCTTTGCCGAATCAGCTTCGGCCTGCCAGACATCGGGGCCGTAGTAGGCATCCACGTAGCCCTCGTCGTGCTGCCCGACGGCGAGGACAAGCTTGGCGTACGACTCGGCGATATGGTTCATCTCGGTAAGGTCTGACGCTTCAGGCGGGGAGGCATCGGGGCGCGGCGCGGATGCATCGTTGCACGCGGCGAGGCCCACGAGTAAGAGGGCACAGACGAGTAGGGAGGCGGGGAGTGGCATGATGGTGCAGGATAGTAGGAAAGGAAATGCTATCTTCATAGTATAATATGCTCTGTTCGTTCCCCTGTTACCGAAGGGGCGTGTTCAAAGCCAAAACGAATCCAAACCAGCAAACAAACCATGCCCCACGCCTGGCACGACGTTCCTGTTGGCACAGATGCTCCAGTCACATTCACCGCTGTGATCGAGATTCCGCAAGGCGGAAAGGTGAAGTATGAACTGGATAAGAAATCGGGTCTGCTGCGGGTAGACCGCATATTGTACTCGTCGGTTATTTATCCGGCCAATTATGGCTTCATCCCCCGCACCTATGGAGATGACAATGACCCGCTTGATGTGCTGGTGCTGATGCAGGAGCCGGTGCAGCCCTTGAGCCTGCTCTCGGCGCGGGCCATCGGGATGATGAAAATGATCGATCAGGGGCAGCACGATGAGAAAATCATCTGCGTTCATCTGCATGATCCTGCCTACCACGGGTATCATCACATCTCGGAACTACCCGAGCATCGCCTGCGCGAATTGCAGCGCTTTTTTATCGACTACAAGCAGCTTGAGGACAAAGAAGTAGAGGTGCAAAATTTTCTGGGTCCGAAGGAAGCGCAGGAGGTCATCCAGCGAGCTATGAATCGCTACACGGAAGAGATCTGGTCGCGGAAATAATGGGCTGGCGTGCCGAGGTCCAGAGATTTACAACAAGGCATCTATGGCCGTGATGGCTGTCTCCAGACGGGTTGCTACAGCGCCGTGGAGCGGAATATAGGGAATATCGCGTCGTTCCAGTTCCTCACGAAATTGTTCCTGCAACGTGGCGCGGATCTCCGGGTTTGCGCGCTGACCCGGATCGGCAACCCAGGGAATCTCATCACCTGCCAGCAAGTACAGGTCGGCTTTGCGGTCGTAGGATGCTTGCTCAATCCAGGCGGGGCAGCGGTCAAAAAAATGGTGGCTGTATAGATAGTTGCTTATCAGATCGGTGTCATAGATCGCTAAACGATGCGCGTGGGGGAGCAACTGCCGCTCCTGTTTCAGATAACCTTCCGCAATGCGAGGAATATCCTCGTACGTAGTCATGCCGTTTTCTTCGACATAGAAGCGAACATATTCCGGGAGCCACACGGTGTCGTAATGCTCAGCAAGCCGTTTGGCCAGGGTTGTTTTGCCGGTCGATTCGGCTCCGGTAAGCACAACGCGGACCAGGGGGGAGGATGGAGGAGGTGAAGGCATATCTGAGTGGCAAAGGGCTTATTGCTCAAGGGGCTCTTGCTCGGTAGCCTTCTCGATTTTCTCTTCGGTTTGTTGCTTTTCTCCTTGATCAGCTTCGGGTTCTTCTTGCTCGCTTTGGGCCTCTGCTTGCAGATGCAGGTTCACGTAGATGGGAAAGTGATCCGAGCCGAATGCCGGTGGCCGTTGCATCTCGACGAGGGTGAAATGGTCGGAGTGGAAGACGTGGTCGAGGGGCCAACGCATCAGGAAGTTTTTGGCGTTAAAGGTGTTGTAGAACCCCCGTCCCCGGCGTGGATCGAGCAGGCCGCTGGTTTTTTGGAAAAGCGTGGTGGTATATGACCACGCTACATCGTTCAAGTCGCCTGCCACAATGGTGGGGTTGTCGCGGTCTTTGATGGCTTTGCCCACGATGAGCAGTTCGGCATCGCGGTCCGTGGACGCATCGGCTTCGGTGGGAGAGGGCGGCTCTGGGTGTAGCGCATGCAGCCAGATGTGTTGGCCTGAGGCCAGCCGGATCTGCGTATGCATTGATGGAATATTGTCTTTAAGGAGGAATTTGATTTTAGGGTCCACGAGAGGCAGGCGGGAGTAGAGCAGCATGCCGTAGCGGTTATCCAGGGGTTTTTTGAGGGTGGTGGTGTAGGTGTCCTCCAGCACGCGCATCTGCTCTTCCCACCACGTATCGGGTTCCAGCAACAAAACGAGGTCGGGATCCAGATCATGGATGATGTCCTTCAGCCGTTCTGTCTCACGGTTGCTCATCAACACGTTGGCGACGAGGAGCGAGAGGGTGGAGTCTGGCTCATTGCGGGAAGAAGCAAGCACCTGCGTGGGAGCTACTACGGTGTAGGGAAGGATTGTGCTGATCTCATAGCCGATGCCCAGGGTCAGCAGGCCTGCAAGGATCGCCTGCACCGGGCTGCGCAGGTTCCACACAAACAATCCAGCGATGAGCACGATCAGGCCGAGCACGACGATCTGGCTCCTTGGAAAATCAAAAACACGGATCCACCAGTCGTCTTTACGAATGAGTGGCATAAACGAAGCCGCAGTGAGAAAGGCAGCCAGAATCGATAGGATGATTTTAAGCATGGAAAGGGCAAGTAGCCGGATGCAGCAGAATACGATAAGGGTGGCGGTCCTGGCAGAAGCCTGGGGAAATGGGGTGTTTGGGCATTCAACGGGTATCGTTTCTAGGCAACAGGTCCCACGAAAACACACCCTGGCGCGAAAAAATTACACGCGGCAATTTGACGAAGGATCTTGCGGCTTGTACTCTATGGGCACCTTTTCACATTGACCCGTCCCTGTGCCCATGTTGAATGTAACCGTGCCCCGTCTCCGGCTAGCCATGTTGCTCGCAGCCATCCTCTGGTTTGTTTCGCTGAGTCCGCTTCAGGCGCAGGATAACGCTTTTCCGCCGTCCATCAATGGTTGGCTTTACGACATCGTCGCGGCATCCTCGCCGGAGCGGATCGAATCGGACATTCGCCAGCTCGTCAGCTATGGCACGCGCAATACGTTGTCCGACACCACCTCCGACACGCGGGGGATCGGGGTTGCGCGGCGGTGGATCAAGGCGGAGTTTGATCGCATCTCGGCGGAGTGTGGCGGCTGTCTGGAGGTTTTCTATCAGCGCAACCTTGTTCCGGCGGAAGGCAACCGGCGCATTCCAGAGGACACGTGGGTCGTCAACGTTGTCGCCATCCAGCGGGGTACGCAGCACCCGGATCGCTACGTCATCATGTCCGGCGATATCGACTCGCGGGCGTCCAGCGGCACCGATGCCACCACCGATGCGCCCGGTGCCAATGATAACGCCTCGGGCATGGCTGGAACGATTGAAGCAGCACGGGTGCTTACCCAATATCAGTTTGCCAACAGCATCGTTTATGCTGGCCTGTCGGGGGAGGAGCAGGGGCTCTACGGCGGGCAGCACATGGCGCAGGTGGCCAAAGAAGAGGGCTGGGACATCATCGGTGTGCTCAACAACGACATGATCGGCAACATTGAAGGCATTGACGGGGTGATCGACAACACCTCATTTCGTGTCTTTTCCGAACCAACGCCCGCCACCGATACCCTTCGACAGCATCAACTGCGGCGGTTCTACGGCGGGGAAGTGGACGGTCCCTCGCGCCAGTTGGCTCGCTACGTCGCCCGGCTGACGGATCAGTACATCCCCAACCTGGATGCCATGATGATCTACCGACTGGATCGTTTTGGACGGGGAGGGCACCACCGGCCGTTCAACGACGAAGGTTTCCCCGGCGTCCGCATCATGGAGACGCACGAGAACTACAACCGGCAGCATCAGGACATCCGCATGGAAGACGGCATTGCATACGGTGATGTGATCGAAGGCGTCAACTTAGAGTATGCCGCGCGGCTCACTGCCGTCAACGCCATTACGCTGGCGTCGCTTGGATGGGCTCCGCCTGCACCGACCAACGTGCGCATTGGTGGGGCCGTGCAGCCTTCTACCAGACTGGCCTGGGATGCGGTGGACGATCCGAACCTCGCCGGGTACAAGGTCTACTGGCGGGCCACTACTGCGCCGCAATGGGAGCACAGCCGCTTCGTCGGCACCGTCACCGAGTACACGCTGGAAAACATCGTCATCGACAACTTTTTGTTCGGCGTGGCGGCAGTAGGACAGGATGGCAATGAGAGCATGGTGGTCTTTCCTGGGGGGCTGATCCGCTAGCAATGACCGTCAGTTGTCAATCCGAACTTGATCCTCAGTTTCATACCATCCCACCGAAGGATGGTCGATAAAGTGGCGCTTCACCAAGCCTTCGCCACGAACGAACGTCAGGTGGAGCGTGCAGGGGCGATGGCTGGCACATTCGGTATTGCCGTTCTGTGTGATTTGTAGGGTATCCGGTGCAGGGGCAGACTGATATCGTTGGAAAGGGTCAAAGGAGTATGGCCCAAGCGATAGGGAATCTCCCTGCACGAACAAGAAGCCTCCATCGCGCGAGATGGATTCACGATCTTCCCAGGTATCACTATGTGCGAGCAAAACCTGTTCTTTCCCCTCAAAATGCTCAACGATCCGATAAGAACGCGTGCCCTTCCTGCACGATTGCTCTTCGGCCACAGTCCAGGAGAGGGTACCAATTTCACGGTAGGAGGGGATGTCGTGGACCTGAAAAATGTGCTCGAACATCCATGTTTGTCCGACAGTCAGCGGGAAGTAGTCAGCAGTATCGGCAGGTTGGGAAGGAGGACACGGATCCAGTACGCTGAAGGTAAACGCCATCGTTTCCGTGTTATCGCACGCGTCGGTTGCTGTCACGGTTATGTTTGTTTCGCCGATCTGCTTGGGCTGGAGGCGTAATGCTTCATTGGCGATTTCAGCATGTGCGACCTGTACGTCAGAGGATTCGACGGTGTACGTAATGGCCTGTGAGGCGGTTTGCTCAAAAGCGAATTCGAGGGTCAGAACGCTCTCATCGGCAAAGTGCGAGGTATCGGGCACGGTGCTCTGGAGCAGCAAGTCGCCCTCACACGTAGCAGGTGGCGTTTCTTCTTCACCGCCGGATGGGGGCTCATCAATAGGCGTCGTGTCGCAGGCAGCCAGTATGATGAAAAATAGGGTGCAAAGTGCAATCCAATACTTCATGGAATGGAGAGAATCGTGTATAAAATGGCTATCGGCTATACCCACCAGAGCTGCTATCTACCTAACCCGTACGCAAGAAGATGCTGCACAAACTGACAAATGCTACGCTAATGACGCACAGCCTGCGAGCGTATGGCTTGAGTCACTTGGAGGCACAACGACAAGCAGACTGCTTAGTGCGTACCGTTCAGGCCTTGCTTGATCAGGGGGTGCCCGCTACAGCAACAGCCCTTGCCTACTTTGTGCCGGGGCGCATCGAGGTGTTGGGCAAGCACACCGACTACGCCGGCGGGCGAAGCCTGACGTGTGCCGTCGAACGCGGGATTTGCATCATCGCTGTGCCAGGCGACGGCCACAGCCTCCATGTCACTGCTATCGACAAGGGCGAAACGGCAAGGCTGTCACTAGAGGCCGATCTGGAGCAGCAGCCGGGTCACTGGTCGCACTATGCGCGGACCGTGGCGCGGCGGGTGGCTCGCAATTTCCCAGACGATCTGCGGGGCGGACACATCGCCCTGGCAAGCACCTTGCCGGAAGCATCGGGGATGAGCAGTTCGAGTGCGCTGGTCGTTGGGTTTTTCCTGGCCCTGCGAGACATCAACAACCTCGATGCGCGTCACGCCTACAAAGAAAACATTCAGACGTGCGAAGATCTGGCACACTATCTCGGTGGCATAGAGGGTGGTTGGTCCATTGGCATGCTGGCGGGGGATCAAGGAGTTGGCACCTTCGGGGGGAGTGAGGATCATACCGCCATCCTCTGCTCAGAGCCGGGCCAGCTTCGGTGTTATCGTTATGCACCAACGCGCTTTGAACGGGCTGTGCCGATGCCGGAAGGGTATGTTTTTGCCATCGGTGTGAGCGGCGTGGTGGCCGAAAAGACCGGTGCCGTGCTGGCGAGCTACAACCGCGCCGCACAGTTGGCTACCGCTGCCAGTGAAGTATGGCGGGGCGCAACGGGAAGTACAGCACCCCATCTCGCTGCCGTTCTCGCCGAACCCGACTTCGATCTGGCTGAAATGCGCTACCTGCTACGCCGTGCCGAAGCCTCGGTACCTGGCGTCCTGGATCGGTTTGAGCAGTTCTATTTGGAAGACCAACACGTCATCCCTACCGCCTTGAAGTCACTGGCTACCGGCGACATGGACGCGTTTGGGGCGTGTGTGGCGCAGTCGCAGGAAGTTGCCGAACGGTGGCTGGGCAACCAGATTCCCGAAACCATGTCACTTGTCCGAGAGGCCAAAGCGCTGGGGGCCGTGGCAGCGTCGGCTTTTGGGGCCGGGTTTGGTGGGGCCGTCTGGGCGATGGTTCGCGCCGAGGAGGCCGCTGCTTTTTTGGAGTCATGGGAAGCCAGCTATGGCAGGCAATATGCCCATCGAATGCCGCCAGCGGCGTTTTTTCTCGAAAGACCAGGACCTGCTGCCTTCGCATTAGGCAGCGACTAACTCCTCAAGGAAAGCCTCAAAGTCACGTTTCCAATCGGCGATGGCTTCTTCGTAGCGGGTTTTCAGTTGGGCTGTTTGCTCGTCGTACTTTTTCTTTTCCTGCTCGTAGACGCCCTGTGCATAGCGGCGGTCTTCGTTCCAGGCGCTGCGGTCTTTCTCGAATCGGTTCAGTGCCGCCTGCTGTTTTTTGATGCGACGAGAAGAGAGGAGCTTATCGAGGGTGCTGAGTTCTACGTCGTACTTTGGATCATCCTCGCGGGGTGGCGGGCCGAGGTCGGGCGCTTCGGGTGCTTCAGGAAGATTAGGCTTTTCGGGAAGCGGCTTGGTGAATCCCAGTTGTTGACCTCGGGTCGGCCAGTCTGTTTTTCCATTGGAAATGATGGTAGACACCGACGTGTTTTGAAGTTCGCTCAGTACAGAATGAGCTTGCAAGGGTTCTGACATCGTGGGAAAAGTTGAGTGGGAGAAGATGAACAGGGCCCTTATTCGTAGATCTTCGCCAATGGATGCATGGGCGCTGTATTTTTTCGATAGGAAGAA
>DATGCC010000920.1:0-6679 GCA_035312345.1 Rhodothermales bacterium | reverse complement strand
GTTGGGCCGATACCCTGGTGCAGGGCTTGGAGCAACTGCCGTGACCACACTAGTCCATGCCGAGAATATCGACACACGGGTGAGCCGGGCCGACGTGGCGGGCTGGGAGATCCACTGGCCGCTTTTCCTGCTGCTCGTGGTGGGGACGGCCGTGCTCTACGTTCTGCCCAACGCCCTCGGCCGGGTCATCTACCCCCTCATGGCCCTGCACGCCCTGCGGGGGCCGCGGCAGACGGTCGAGGCCATCGCCCTGATGGCCCTGGCCCTGCTGGGCAATCCCGTCGTCTTTCCGGACGGCGTTAAGATCTTCCGCTGGCTCGTCCTCTTCGCCGGCTTCGGCCGGGTCCTGTGGGACACCTTTATCGGTGACCGGGCGCTGGGTGCGCAGACGTCCGTGCTGCAGGCCGTCGGCGCGTTCGCCCTTACGACGCTCGTCTTAGCCGTCACGAGTGGGTGGATGCCGGGCCTGTCGATGTTCAAGCTGACGGTCTTCTGCATCGGCATCGTCACGCTCTTCGTCTCGTTCTACCGCACGCTGCACCTCACCCACTACTGGCGCTCCTGGTTTCTGACATATTTCACCGCCATCGCGGTGCTGAGTATGCTTATCTACCCGCTCGGGATCGGGTACCTGCGCACCGGGCAGGGGTACCAAGGCATAATGATCCACCCGCAGACGCTGGGGCCGATGGCCGGTGTGCTCATGTCGTGCGTCGCTGGCTACTGCGTCGTCCGCCCGGACCGCTCTACGCAGTGGCTGCCCGTCCTCGGGGCGCTGGGTGCGCTTGTCTTCCTCTCCGGCTCGCGCACGGGCGCGGTGGTGCTGGCCGGCGGGGCCGTGCTCTCTTTTTTCGTCTTCGCCTGGCGACGCGACGAGGTCGCCCTCGGTCCACTCTTGATGAAGCCCGCTACCTTCGTGGCGATCTTCGTCCTCGGCACCGTCCTGCTCCTCTTTCCGGCGAGTTTGCAAGAGCCGATTACGGCTTTCATCCAGAAGGACGCCGGAGAAGAGGCGACCGGAGTGAGTGAGCTCTACGAGGACACGCGCGGCGAGCTGATCGAGATGTCGATGAACAACTTCAGGGCGGCGCCGCTCGTGGGCATCGGCTTCGGTATCCCGTCGGACCCGGCCAGCCTGGACCCTGACGCGGTCGGCTACGAACGCGTGGAGTACGTGATGGGCATTCCCGTCAGCGCGAGCTACGAGAAAGGTTTCATGCCGGCGGCGGTGCTGGAAGAGGTCGGGGTCTTGGGGGCGCTCTTCCTGATCATGCTGCTCGCCGCCATCGCCGTGCCGGTCATCCGGTACGGCTCTTTCCCCGTGGTGTGGACCTTTCTGGCGGCCTTTCTAGTCAACTTCAGCGAAGCCGTGCTCTTTTCCATTGGCGGTTTAGGGCTGATGATCTGGATGCTATTCGCCTTTTGCCATGCCCAGGCTGTCGCCCGTAGAAACCGCCTATGGCAGGGGCAGCGGGGCTGATGGTGCGGGTGCTCACGTTCGTCGAGTTCTACCTCCCGGGCTACACGGCCGGAGGGCCCATCCGCACGATCGCCAACCTAGTCGATCAACTCGGCGACCGGCTTGACTTCAAGCTTATCACCCGCGACGCTGACCCGCGGGACCCTCGGCCGTACGCCGATGTCGTGCGCGACGCGTTTCAGCAGATTGGCAAGGCCAAGGTGTTCTACGCCACCCCGGGTCGCCTCTCCTTCGCGAGCCTACGCCGCCTGATTGGCGAGACGCCGCACGACGTCCTCTACCTGAACAGCTTCTCCTCTCCGGACTTCACCATCAAGCCGCTCCTGCTGCGCCGCTTTGGGCTTCTGCCGGACGTGCCGGTGGTCGTGGCCTCGCGCGGTGAGTTCTCCGAGAAAGCCCTCGCGATCAAACCCCTGAAGAAACGCAGCTATCTCGCCTTTGCCAAGGCGCTGGGGCTCTACGAGGGTGTCACCTGGCAGGCGTCGAGCGCGTACGAGCGGGAGGACATCTACCGGCAGTTCGGTGCCGACAGCCGGGTCGTGATCGCCTCCAACCTGCCGGAGGTCGTGCCGGCGCGGCCCGTCCACTCCGACAAGCGGCTCGGCGCGCTGAAGCTCCTCTTCCTGGCCCGCATCGCGCGGATGAAGAACGTAGACGGTGCCCTCCGAATGCTGGAAGGCGTGGAGGCACCGATCACATTCGACATCTACGGGCCGATGGAGGACGAGGCGTTGTGGGCCGAGTGCCTGCGGCTGATCGAACGCCTGCCGCCCGGCATCCAGGTGCAGTATCGGGGCCACCTCCTGCACCATCAGGTGCGGGAGGTGATGGCTGAGTATGATCTGTTGTTCTTCCCTACGCACGGCGAAAATTACGGCCACGTCATCGCGGAGGCGCTCTCCGCCGGCTGCCCCGTGCTCGTCAGCGACCGGACGCCGTGGCGCGGCCTCGAAGCGAAGCAGGCCGGGTGGGACGTCCCTCTGGAAGACGTCGAGCGCTTCCGGTCCATCCTGCGCCGGTGCGTGGCGATGAACGCCGAGGCGCACGTGGCCTGGCGGCGCGGTGCCCTCGCCCACGCACGCGAGGTCATGCACGACCCCCAGGCGGTGGCGAAAAATTATGAGCTCTTCGTGAGAGCGGCCACCCGGGCGCGCTGAGTGCCTGATCCGTCATGAGTACCGGAGTGGTCGCCGTAAGTAGATGAAGATGACGAACCCACCAAGGCGAGAACGATACCTATGCTTCAAGTTCTTCAGAACGTAAAGACCGGCGACACAAACCTCGAAACCGTCCCGCCCCCGGCCCTCCAGCCGGGCGGCGTGCGCGTCCGGACGGCGGCCTCGCTCATCAGCGCGGGAACCGAGAAGATGCTCATCGACCTTGCGTCGAAGAGCTATCTGGGCAAGGCGCAGGCGCGGCCCGACCTCGTGCGGCAGGTGCTTGACAAGGCCAGGAAGGAGGGCCTGCTCAACACCTACCGCAACGTGATGTCGAAGATGGAGAAGCCCATGCCGCTTGGCTACAGCGCGGCGGGCATCGTCGAGGCGGTGGGGGCGGACGTGTACAGCCTCCAGGCGGGCGACCGGGTGGCCGTGGCTGGTGCCGGCTATGCCAACCACGCCGAGATCAACTTCGTCCCCAAGAACCTAACGGCGCTCATTCCTGACGGTGTCTCGCTTGAGGAAGCGGCCTACACCACGGTGGCAAGCATTGCCCTCCAAGGTGTGCGCCTGGCCCGGCCCGAACTGGGTGACAACGTGGTGGTTATTGGCTTAGGCCTTATTGGACTCATCACCGCGCAACTCCTACAAGCCAACGGCTGCCGTGTCCTCGGTCTCGACCTCGACCCGAGCAAGGTTAGACTGGCCCGGGAGTTAGGAATAGACGAGGGTGTTGTCTCTTCAGAGAAGAACCCAGTGGAGGCCGTAGAGCACTTTACCAGCGGGCGCGGAGCCGACCATACTCTCATTACCGCTGCCACAAAGAGCAATGGTCCCATCGAACTAGCGGGTGAGATCACCCGTCGCAAGGGACAGGTAGTGGCTGTGGGTGCAGTGGGCATGGACGTACCACGCGACTTGTACTATAAGAAAGAGATTGAGATCAAGATTTCAATGTCGTATGGTCCGGGTCGTTACGATCCCTCTTATGAGGAGGGCGGTATCGACTACCCGTATGATTATGTACGCTGGACCGAGCAGCGGAACATGAAAGCGGTGCTTGACCTTATGGAACGGGGACTACTCAAGGTGAAGCCGCTCAGCACTCATCACTTTTCCTTCGACCAGGCACTTGATGCATATGGTCTAATACAGGGGGCGAAGGAGCCTTACGTAGGAATTGTTCTTACCTATGACATAGAGCGCCCCCAAAGTCCAGTTGTTCACCTCCGTGCCAGTCAGGAGCACCCGCGCAAAGATGTGCTCGGGGTCGGCTTTGTTGGGGCGGGTAACTACGCGGCCTTGCACCTGCTGCCGCATCTGAAAGGAAACCATGCAGTAGGATTACAGGGGCTTGTAACGGCGACAGGCCTTAATGCCCAGCAAAAGGCGGACAAGTTCGGCTTTCAGTATTGCACTACGGAGCTTAGTCCCGTTCTCGAAGACATGAACGTGGATGCCATCTTCATTGCCACACGTCATAGCACCCACGCTGATTTTATTACTCAAGCACTCAAAGCCGAAAAGCATGTTTTTGTAGAGAAACCGATGGTAGTGGACGAGGCGCAGCTGGAAGCCGTCTGCAAAGCATACGAGACGGTTTCCGCTAGGCACCCGGTTGGGATAATGGTTGGCCTGAATCGGCGTTTCGCACCGATGGTAGGGCAAATGAAGGAGGCCCTGCCGGTGGGACCGAAGCAGATGCTCTACCGCGTCAACAGTGGACCGGTCCCGACCGATGGGTGGTTGCATGAAAAGGCTGAGGGTGGAGGTATGCTCGTAGGCGAGATGTGCCACTTCATCGATCTGATGCAGTTCGTCGCGGGCGAGCGGCCCATGCGTGTTTACGCTCAGTCGCTCATCCTCGGCCGCGCTGACCTGGCCGATCACGACAATCTCGCTATCACCATCACCTTCGATGGTGGCTCCACAGGTACACTTTGCTACAGCACAGTGGGCGACAAGGCGGCACCCAAGGAGCATCTGGAGGTCTATGGAGGGGGTACGGCAGTAGTGCTGGAAGACTTCCGGAGACTTACTGTCACACAAGGTGGCAAAATTAATCGCTCAAAGGCCAGAAACCAGGACAAGGGGCAGAGTCGACAGATTCAAGAGACGATACAGGCTTTCAGGAAGCGAGGAGTCGCCCCTATTCCATTTGACGAGTTAGTCGCTGGAATGCAGGTTGTTTTCGGGGTGCGCCGCTCGCTCGCTACTGGAAAAGTAGTTGAATTGGACACATATCGGTTGTCTTATGAGCAGGCAACTTGAGGTGTTGCGGAAGGCTAGGCTGTATGCACGGACCCTACCGCATCTAAGGCCATGGCAGGTGGCAGGGCGCATAGTGGCCCGTGTGCGGCAGCATGCAGGATGGAGTCACCTTCCTGCGCCTCCTGCAAAGCTTCGACCATTTCGACCTGCACAGGTGCCTTATCCGCAGCACGATCCATGGAACACACGAGAGGCGCTGCTCGAAGGTCAATTCACTTTTCTAAATCGAACCAAGGAATTAGGCTATCTCCCGGACTGGACCGCGACGCACCTGCCGCTTCTGTGGCGGTTCAATCTTCACTATTTTCATTATCTGCACCTTCTCGCTCAGAGCGAGCAAGAGGAACTCTGTCGAGCCTGGGTCCAGCATAACCCGGCCGGTCAGGGTGTCGGGTGGCATCCATATCCTACCTCACTGCGAATCCTTAATTGGTGCCGGTCGGGCCTGCGGGCTGCTGATCTGCTCGATAGTCTGTACAAACAGGCGGCCTATCTGTATCGTAACCTAGAAACATATATTTATGGTAACCACTTGCTGGAAAATGCCCGTGCGCTTGTGTTAGCAGGATCACACTTTGCTGGGCAAGGGGAGGCATCGCTGTGGTTGGAAAAAGGATTGGCCTTATACCGGCAGGAGACGAAGGAACAGATATTTCCCGATGGAGGCCATTTCGAACGCAGTCCCATGTATCATGCGTTGATGCTAGAAGGCTACCTTGATGTGCTGAATGTGCTGCCTTCTGAGCATCCGGACCGCTCGTGGATAGAGGCAACAGCACGAGATATGACGGACGTACTCGTTTCTCTTGTGCATCCAAATGGCCATTATGCGCTCTTCAACGACGCTACGCAAGAAATCGCTCTGCCCTCAGCTATGTTGGCTAGCTACTCGAGCAATATACTTGGCTATGTGCCCAATTCACAGTCGAAGCTCCCAGATATGGGGTACTTCATTCATCATGACGATGATGTATACCTAATCATCGACAGCGGAGCTGTAGGGCCCGACTATTTAATGGCTCATGCTCATGCCGACATATTTAGCTTCGAATTGTCATTAGCTGGACTGTTATTCGTCGTCGATAGTGGGGTGTATGAATATGCGGCTGGCCCGATGCGTTCATATGTTCGAAGCACAGCTGCACACAACACGGTCAGCGTAGATGGCCAGGATCAGGTTGAATGTTGGGACAGCTTTCGCGTAGCACGTCGCGCCGCGCCACATGATGTCAGCTTTGTACAAACAGAAGATGAGAGCCGATTTGGAGGCAACTTCAGCGGTTATGCAAGGCTCCTAGGTGACGACATAGTGCATCGACGCACGATTCACATTAATACAAGAAAAAGGACAATCTTTGTACAGGATGATATTGCAGGCTGCGGTTGGCACAGGATTGAGAGTCGTCTGCACTTTCATCCGGAAGTTGAGGTGGAGGAGGAGGGAGGCTCCATACAGCTTCGCCGCTGCGCAGCCACATGCACTCTGGATGTAGGGACTCTTAATCTACGCTGGGAGCAGGGCTGGTACTGCCCCCGATTTGGTGTGCGATCCCGGAACCGTGTAGCCGTTATAGGAGGTGAGATGCATTTGCCTGCACGGCTCATGTACACTCTTTGCTATTAAGCGCTGTACAGAAGAGGGCAGCGCATATAACTCGTAATCATCCGAAATACGTTACCACACGGCTATGCGTCTTCTTTTCATCAGTAACTATTTCCCCCCCGAAGTTAATGCCCCAGCCACGCGGCTCTACGAACATGCCAAACA
>DATGCC010000919.1:0-2201 GCA_035312345.1 Rhodothermales bacterium | reverse complement strand
GGGCGATGGTGGTGAACGTGAAAGCGGGGCGTGTGGAGCAGGGCGGCTCAACGCTCACAATGCAGGTGGCACGGATGATGGAGCCGAAGGACCGCACACTGGCGCACAAACTAGTTGAGGCGTTCCGCGCCGTGCAGTTGGAGTGGCGGTACTCGAAAGAGGAGATTCTGACGTTGTACTTCAACCATGCGCCGTATGGGGGTAACCTCGTTGGCGTGGGCGCGGCGGCGTATTTCTACTTCGACAAGCACCCGAGTCAACTCAGTCTTGGCGAAGCAGCATTGTTGGCAGCAATTCCGAACAATCCTAACCGCAACCGGCCCGATGTGGATCAGGTAGCCGCGCGGGAAGCCCGCGACAAAGTGCTCGATTTGCTGGCTGCACGCGGTGTGGTTCCCAAGCAAAACTGCGATGAAGCCCTCACCGAGCCGCTGCCGGCACAGCGCTACGACCTGCCGTTCCTCGCGCCGCACCTCGCCGTGTATCTGGAGCGGCAGTTTAGCGGAGCCGAGCGGCTGACGACGACCATCGACGCCCGCATCCAGGCCCGCGCTGAGGTGATGTTGCAGGATCACCTGACGCCCCTTGTAGCACAGGGCATCACCAACGGTGCCGTCGTCATCATCGACAACGAGACGCAGGCGGTGCGGGCAATGGTCGGCTCTGGCGTGTTCTTCGACGAGACCTCCGACGGGCAGGTGAACGGCGCGCTAGCCCCGCGCTCACCTGGCTCTGCGCTCAAACCGTTCGTCTACGCCCTTGCACTGGATCGCGGGTTGATTTCGCCACAGCGCTTGCTGTACGATACTCCGGTCGATTACAGCGGCTATCAGCCGGAAAACTACGACCGCACGTACAGCGGCGTCGTGCCTGCCGAGGAAGCGCTGATTCGCTCGCTCAACGTCCCGGCGGTCAACCTGACCAACGACCTGGGCAGCGGCGACGGGCTGTATCACTTCATGCAGGAGGCAGGCGTCACGACGCTTACTGAGCCAAGCCATCATTACGGCCTGTCGATCATTCTTGGCGGGGCGGAAGTCAACCTGCTCGAACTGACCAACCTCTACGCCGGACTCGCCAATAGTGGGCGCTACCGTCCCTACCGATTACTCGAAAACCAGAAGCTCCAAAAAGGCAAGGCGTTGATTCACCCTGGCGCAGCGTTCATCGTCACCGAAATCATGAGCCGGTTGCGGCGGCCCGAGTTACCTGCCGTGTGGGAATGGTCACGGGATTTGCCGAAGGTGGCATGGAAAACGGGCACGTCCTACGGACACCGCGATGCGTGGAGCATCGGCTTTACGCCGCAGTACACGGTGGGCGTGTGGATCGGCAATATGGACGGGCAGAGTGCGCCGGGATTGGTCGGGGCCGAAGTCGCCGCACCACTGTTGTTCAACCTGTTCACGATGCTGGAGGCGAACACCGCACAGCGCTGGTTCGTGCGCCCGGCTGGCATCGAGACACGGCGTGTGTGCTCGGTGAGTGGGAAGGAGGCGACGCCGCTGTGCCCGTCTACAAGGGAGGAACTGTTCATTCCGGGGCATTCGCCTGTCGGGCCGTGTACGCTCCACGAAATCGTGCTGGTGGATCACAAAACGGGCTATCGGCTGTGTTCACATTGCAAGCAGGGGCGCGACTACGACGAGCACGTAGTGGCGCACTGGCCTGCCGAAATCGCCGTCTGGCTCGAAAAAAACGGCTATCCTGTAGACGCTATTCCCGAACATCTGCCCAGTTGCACCCGGCTGGCAGCAGGCGAGCCGCCCGTCATCCGCTCGCCGCAGCCGGATACCGAATACCGCCTGCGCAAAGGCGTGCCGCCGGCGTTTCAGAAGATTCTCCTTGATGCCTCAGTATCGAACCAGACCAGCAAAATCTACTGGTTTCTGGATGGTGAGATGATCTTCGATGGTGACCCGACCGAGCGTGTATTTATGACGCCCTCGCCGGGCAAACACACCTTGCTCTGCATGGACGACGAAGGCCGTTCATCTGAGGTGACGATTCAGGTTCGGTAGCACAACCCATGCGGTACTGGAAGATTGTCGGGCATCGTAGGAACACGGCGCGTTGTGTCCCTATCTGGGCATATCTCGCAACTGGCTCAACAAGTCTCGAAAAGCCTTCCCCTGCGGTGTTTTAGGCAGTGCGTCGACATCTCGATAGACGGGCAGGTTGACGGTGGAGGTGCCATTCTC
>DATGCC010000918.1:0-10078 GCA_035312345.1 Rhodothermales bacterium | reverse complement strand
CTCTACCCGTCCAAGATGGGGCCGTGAACAGGTCTGACTTTGCTGACGAAGCGCGTGCCCCCGCATATTCTGCGCCACACGCGTGCGACGCTGCTGGCTGAGGGCGGGATGAGCAAGGATCTCCTGCAGATCTTCCTGGGCCATGAAAAACCCGAGACGACAGAGATTTATACGTATACGGCTGCGTTGGACATGCGGCGCGGGTTCAATGAAGCCATCAAGACTCCAGAGTAGCCCGGCCTACCGTACAATCCTGTTCCATTACTAGTCGCATGCCGGAAGGGTTAATTCAAAGGATGCAGATCCAATGTTCGTGCAGAGTTGCTAAACACTTTTTACTAAGCAGTGTAAAAAGAGAGAGGCCATAAGTCTATTGAATATAAAGACTTATGGCCTCTCTTCTGTAGCGGGGGCAGGATTCGAACCTGCGACCTTCGGGTTATGAGCCCGATGAGCTACCAGCTGCTCCACCCCGCGATGTAGGACGCCCATGATACGGCACGGTACGCCTGATTGCAAGCTATAACGACCCAACCCCGTTGAAGGTTCTACGAAGACCAGACGGCTTGTTAAGATCTTGTTGCGCTTGCCTTCATCATACAGGATGTCTCATTTTCTATGTAAGTTAGCAAGCAGCATCAACCCTGTTCATCCGTCTACAAACTGCATGGCAACCATTTATCCTTTTCGCGCTTTGCGCCCTGTACCCGGCAAAGCCACCGCGGTCGCGTCCGTACCGTACGATGTTATCAATACCGAGGAGGCTCGTCAGTTGGCCCAGGGAAAGCCCGACAGCTTCCTCCACATCATCCGCCCGGAAATTGCTCTGCCATCAGACATTGATGAGCATGCGGATGCGGTGTACGAAAAGGGCGCTGCCAACCTGCGAGCCTACGCGAAGAGTGGGATCAGCCTGCAAGAAGCCACGCCCGCGCTGTATGTGTATCGCATCGTGATGGGCGGGTGGGTGCAGACCGGGCTGTTTGGTTGCGTGGCGGTATCGGAGTATGACGAAGGCACTATTCTCAAGCACGAAAACACCCGTCCGGTTAAGGAAGACGACCGCACGCGGCACATTCTGGCGCAGCAAGCCCACGCCGAGCCGGTGATGCTGACGTACCGCGACGACGACGAGATCGATACCCTCATTGAAGCCGTGCAGGAGCAAGAGTCGCTGTATGATTTTGAGGCTGAAGACGGCGTACGGCACACGGTCTGGAAAGCCGATGATCCGCAGGCGTTGGTCAAGGCTTTTGCCCGAATCGACAAGCTGTACATCGCCGACGGGCACCACCGTTGCAAAGCTGCCAGCCGCGCCGCCGAAGAACTGCGGGGTGAAACGGGAAGGAGGGGCGAGGCCGAATACGAGTACTTCCCGGCGGTGCTTTTTCCGATGGGGCAGATGCACATCATGTCCTACAACCGCCTTGTCTATCACCTGCCCAAGGGCAAAGAGGCGTTCCTCAACGAGTTGCGGCAGCGGTTCACCGTCGAAGACAACGTGGCGGACCCGACGCCCAACATGCCCGGCGAAATATGCCTGTACCTGGGCGATCACTGGCACCGCCTCGAATTGCCCGACACCCAACGCAGCACCGTAGCCGACACGCTCGATGTGGCCCGGCTCGGTGAGTATCTCCTCGAACCCATCCTCGGCATCCACGACGCCCGCACCGACGACAACGTCAATTTCGTCGGCGGCATTCGCGGTACTGAAGAACTGGAGAAACTGGTTGATCGTGGCGAAGCGGATCTGGCGATCTCGATGCACCCAACCCAGATCGAAGAACTCGTCGCTGTATCTGATGCCGGGTTGCTGATGCCGCCCAAATCAACCTGGTTTGAGCCTAAGCTCCGCAGCGGACTACTGGTTCATCTGTTCGAGTAGCCCCAAACAAGGTATGGTCATTAGGTTCGCTCCGCTCACGTCATTGGTCATTGATGGGCACGATGCCTCCAAGGACCAATGACGTGCCGAAGGCACCAATGGCAGCGAAGCCAATGACTGCCCTACTCATAACTACAAGCTGTATTTCGCAAAACACTCGCCACACTCTTCTCAGCATTACAAAACCTCGCCTCATCTATGAACATTCTCATCGCTGATAAACTGGCTGACGTAGGCGCTACAAGCCTGGAAGCCGCCGGGCATACCGTTGTGCAGCAAAGCCTCTCCGGCGACGAACTGCTGGAGGCGCTGCGTTCCGATAAACCCCAGGTGCTGGTCGTTCGCTCGACGAAAGTGAGCAGCGCCATGATGGATGCCAATCCCAACCTCGAACTCATCGTGCGGGCGGGTGCAGGCTACGACACCATCGACGTAGAAGCGGCATCTGCGCGCGGTATCTTTGTGGCGAACTGTCCTGGCAAAAACGCGGTCGCGGTCGCCGAGTTGACGATTGCCTTGCTGCTGTCGATGGACCGTCGCATCGCGGATAATGTGCAAGATGCCCGAGTGGGCCACTGGAATAAGGCCACGTATGCGCAGGCGCAAGGGGTGAAAGGCCAGACGCTGGGCATTATTGGCGTAGGCAGCATCGGGCAAGCTGTTATCACGCGAGCCCAGGCGCTGGAGATGCGCGTGGTGGCCTGGAGCCGCTCGCTGACACCTGCTCAGGCCACCACGCTGGGTGTCGAGCGGAAGGAGACTCCCGTAGAGGTGGCACGGGAAGCTGATATCGTCACGCTACACGTCGCTTCGACACCGGAGACGAAACACCTCGCCAACCAGGCCTTCTTCGAGGCGATGAAGCCGGGCGCGCTGTTCATCAACACGACGCGGGGTGCGGTAGTTGATGAGGAGGCCCTACAATGGGCGTTGAACGAGAAGGGCATCCGCGCCGCGCTTGATGTCTTTGAAGATGAACCCTCTTACAAAGAAGGGTCACTCGATAAGACGCTGGCGCAGCATCCCAACGTCTACCTGACCCACCACATCGGCGCTTCGACGCAGGAGGCGCAGGATGCCACCGCCGAAGAAGCCGTGCGCGTCATCACCACGTACGCCGAAACGGGCCACGTGCCCAACTGTGTGAACATGGCTGAACGCTCGCCCGCCTCGCACCTGCTGACGGTGCGTCACCTCGACCGCGTAGGTGTGCTTGCTGCTGTACTCGATGAAGTGCGCAAAGCGGATTGGAATGTGCAGGAGATGGAAAACCTGATCTTTGAAGGAGCCAAAGCCGCCTGCGCTCGTATTCGATTTGATGGCGAGCCAAGCGACGACGTTGTTGACACCATCGCCCGCCTTGATTATGTGCTCGCCGTCTCACTGATTGCGTTATGATGGTTTGAGGTTCGGGGTTCAACGTTGGCAACGTGAAACTAGAAATCTTGAACGCCGAACCTTGAACACTGAACCTTAAACATGGAACCCTATCATGGAACCTGCCACGCTCCAAAATCCGTCGGAAACCACCATGCGCTATCACAACTTTTCGGCAGGACCGGGGACGCTGCCCGAAGAAGTGTTGCTCGAAGTGCGCGACGAGCTGCCGGTCTACAAGGAGGTCGGTGCGTCGATCATGGAGATCAGCCATCGCTCGGCGGCCTACGATGCCGTGGAGGAATCGGCGCGGGCGTTGTTGAAGCAGTTGCTGGGCCTATCCGCGAACTGGCATGTGCTGTTTTTGCAGGGCGGGGCGT
The DNA here is from genome assembly GCA_035312345.1 of Rhodothermales bacterium. Taxonomy (GTDB): domain Bacteria; phylum Bacteroidota; class Rhodothermia; order Rhodothermales; family DATGCC01; genus DATGCC01. Next base: position 6,433 of record DATGCC010000918.1, on the reverse strand, counting down.
CGATGCAGTTTCATCAGGTGCCGCTCAACTTTCTGCCGGAGGGCGGTTCAGCGGATTACCTGAACACCGGCGCGTGGTCCACGAAAGCGCTGAAAGAGGCGAAGCTCCTGGGTATGGCCCGCGAGGCCGCCAGTAGCGCCGACGAGGACTTTACCTACATCCCCGATCCAAAAATCTGGGACCTCGACCCGGATGCTGCCTATCTGCACTACACCTCAAACAATACCATCTACGGCACGCAATTCCACAAGGAGCCCGATGCTGAGGTGCCGCTCGTCTGCGATGCGTCCAGCGATTTCCTCAGCCATCCCATCGACCTGGAACGTTACGGATTGATCTATGCGGGCGCGCAGAAAAACATTGGTCCGGCAGGCGTGACGGTGGTGCTGGTCGAAGACGGATTCCTGCAACAGCGCAACCAGCCGCTCCCGACGATGCTGGATTACGGCACGCACGCCGCCAAACGGTTCAACACGCCGCCCGTCTTCGCCATCTATCTCGTCGAGAAAGTGCTGCGCTGGCTGGATCGGCAGGGCGGCATCAAAGGCATCGCCCGCATCAACGACCAGAAAGCCGATCTGCTCTACGGACGTATCGACGCCTCTGCGTTCTATCGCGGCACGGTGGAGAAAGCTGATCGCTCCCAGATGAACGTCACGTTTCGTTTGCCCAATGATGACCTGGAGGCCAAGTTCATTGAAGACGCCAAAAAGCAGCGTCTGGTCGCGCTCAAAGGACATCGCTCCGTCGGCGGCATCCGGGCCTCCATCTACAACGCCTGTTCGCTGGAAAGCGTAGAAGCCCTCGTTTCTTTCATGGACGATTTCGAGCAGACGAAAGGATAGAAGGAGTCTAGGAGATGAGAGACTATGCGTCTAGGAAAAGGATTAAAGAAGAAATCGTAGGCTCGTAGTCTCCTAGATTCATAGTCTCACCTCTCCCTGTTGCAAACGACCCTCCGGCTGTGTTATTTAGGGGCCGTGTGAAGCGTGTTCATGATTAACCGTCAAACGAATGGCCTTTACCGTTGGAGTACCCAGGGAACGGGTAGCAGGCGAGCGGCGTGTGGCGCTGGTGCCCGAAGTCGTTGCCCGGCTTAAAAAAGAGAATATCGATGTCGTCGTAGAGGCGGGAGCCGGTGACACGGCTTTTCATCCCGACGCGGCCTATACCGAAGCGGGAGCGACCATCGGCGACCGCGCGGCAGCTTTCGGTGCAGATGTTGTCGTCAAGGTGCAGCCGCCGATGGCAGAGGAGATAGGCCTGTTGTCTGCTGGCACGGTTTACATCGGCTTCCTGGCTCCGCTGGACCAGCCCGACGTGTCCGAGCAACTGGCGCAGCAGGGCGTGACGGCACTCAGCATGGAGTTGGTGCCGCGCATCTCGCGGGCGCAGAAGATGGACGCGCTCTCCGCAATGGCGTCGCTGGCGGGCTACAAAGCCGTGCTGATGGCGGCAGATGTGTTGCCCAAGTTCTTCCCGCTGCTCACCACGGCGGCTGGCACCATCCGTCCCGCCAACGCCTTGATCCTTGGGGCAGGGGTGGCCGGGTTGCAGGCCATCGCCACGGCGCGGCGGTTGGGCGCACGGGTCGCTGGCTACGACATCCGCGATGCGGTGCGTGAAGAAGTTCAGAGTCTGGGGGCGACGTTCGTGGAGTTGGAACTCGAAGTCGCAAATATGCAGGATGCGGGCGGCTACGCCAAAGCGATGGCCGAAGAAAAAGCCCGCCGCCAGACCGAACTGCTGGTGCCGTTCATCGGCAAGTCGGATGTGGTCATCACCACGGCGCTCATCCCGGGTCGCCCGGCTCCGACGCTCATCACCGAAGAAGCCGTTGCTGCCATGGCTCCCGGCTCTGTCATCGTCGATCTGGCTGCGCCGAATGGCGGCAACTGTGCACTAACCAAGCCGGGGGAAACCGTTACACATAATGGCGTGCAGATCATCGGGCACCCCAACCTGCCTGCCGAGATGCCCGTCCACGCCAGCCAACTCTATGCCCGCACGCTCATGGCGATGATCCAGGAATTCGCCGACGACGGACAGTTCACGCCCAACTTCGAGGACGAAATCTTCAAAGGAGCCTGCGTGGCACACGGCGGTGAAGTCGTCAACGAACGGGTGAAAGGACTGCTGGTTGGGAAAGGGTGAGAGGGGAAAAAGGAGAAGGAAAGTGAAGAACCATAAACCAGTAACTATAAACCGGTAACCATTAACCCCATGCTTGAAAACCTGACCTACTTCGTACTCGCGGCGTTTGTTGGTGCGGAAGTCATCAGCAAGGTGCCGCAGACGCTGCATACGCCGCTCATGTCTGGCTCCAATGCCATCAGCGGCATCACTATTGTCGGCGCGCTGGTGGTAGCGGGCATGGTCGGGGGCGTGTGGGCCAAGTGGATCGGCGTGGCCGCCCTCATCGTGGCGACGATCAACGTTGTGGGGGGCTACATGGTCACGGATCGCATGCTTCAGATGTTCAAGAAAAAGGATAAGCCGAAGCTAGAAGCGGGAACCGCTGAAACTGTAAATGGGCAGCCTGCCAAGGCCAAAGCGGCTGTCTAATCGTTCCTACGCTACCTGATTTTCACCTCCTGAATCCAGGTTCAACGTTGTAAATGCCATGCGTGCTGATCTCATTCAAATTGCCTACCTCATTGCCGCAGCCCTTTTTATCATCGGCCTCAAGAAGCTGACTTCGCCTGCCACAGCGCGACGCGGCAACCAGCTATCGTCCCTGGGCATGCTGCTGGCCGTGGTGGCGACGCTCTTCTTGCAGCAGATCATCACGCCCGTGGAAATGATTGCGGGATTGGCCGTGGGGGGGCTCATTGGTGCGTTGCTGGCAAGACGAGTGCAGATGACCTCCATGCCCGAACTGGTGGCGGCGTTCAATGGCTTCGGCGGATTGGCCTCGGCGCTTGTGGCCGGAGCCGAGGTAGCGCGCTACCTGACCGAAGCGGACGGGCCAGTGATGACGGTAGCGGCCTCATCCCAGGCTACCGGCGTTGCGGTACTGGATGTGGCGACGGCTATCACCATCATGCTCAGCGTGCTCATCGGCATGGTGACGTTTTCGGGCAGCTTCGTCGCGTTTGGCAAGCTGAATGGCAAGATCTCGGGCAACCCGGTGAATTTCCCCGGTATGCGCGCCTTCACCTTGCTCCTGGCCCTCGCCAGCCTCGCCGCTATCGTGTGGGCGACGATGGGCGCAGGCGAGTTTCCGGCTGTTGCAGAGCCGGTGGTATGGAGCGTGATTGGGCTGGGCGTCCTCGCCTTTTTCCTGGGCATCCTGCTCGTCATTCCGATTGGCGGAGCCGATATGCCCGTGGTGGTGGCACTGCTTAACTCATATTCTGGCATCGCTGCGTCGGCGACCGGGTTTGTGCTCAACAACACGGCGCTCATCGTCAGTGGGGCGCTAGTCGGTGCGTCAGGGTTGATCCTGACCAACATCATGTGCGATGCGATGAACCGCTCGCTGCTCAATGTGCTCCTCGGCGGTTTCGGCGGCGACAGCGACGACGCGGGTCCTGCAGGCGCGGTGTCGCAGGAGGGCTTGACGGTCAACTCGACCACAGCAGACGATGTGGCGATTCTGCTCAGCTATGCGCAGAAGGTCATCATCATTCCCGGATACGGGCTGGCCGTGGCCCAGGCGCAGCATCAGGTGCGCGAGCTCAGCGATTTGCTCCAGGAAGAAGGCGTCACGGTCAAGTTTGCGATTCACCCCGTTGCGGGGCGTATGCCGGGGCACATGAATGTGCTACTCGCCGAGGCTAATGTGCCGTACGACCAACTCTATGAAATGGATGACATCAACGGTGAGTTCGACTCGTGTGATGTGGCGCTCATCGTGGGGGCGAACGATGTGATCAACCCGGCGGCGCGCCATGATACTACCAGCCCCATCTATGGGATGCCCATCATCAACGCCGACCATGCCGACACCATCATCATCCTCAAGCGCAGCATGCGGCCCGGCTATTCCGGCGTGCAGAACGAACTGTTCTTCAACCCCAAAACCCGCATGCTCTTTGGCGATGCAAAAGATTCTGTCTCGGACCTGATTAGCGAAGTGAAGGCGCTATAAGCAATTATTCATCCTGCCACCCCGTGACTTTATCATTTTTGACGTAGATGAGTGTCGTCTTTCCGTCTTCGCCGAGGTAGCTCAGGCATTGGAACGTCCCAGTGGGATCGGTATTGATGTGGTCCGGGTCGCCGAGCAAATCGTAGATCTGATCTACCTCCAACCCGATTTCCAGAAGGTTACGGATACGGTTTTGGGGCGACCGGTCAGGAAGGTACGGGTTGGCATTCTTATAGCCTTGCTGTGCTTCCTGGTACCCTTTACGGACTTCCCGTTGCCGATCCTCTGGCAGTAACAGGTAGCAGCCCGTGCATGAAATAAAGAGAAGAAGGAGTAGCGTTTTTTGAAGTACAGAATACAACATGGGGGAAGACGAACTACTGACAAATACGCTGTGGATGAGACGCAGGATCGCTATGCAAAGTAACAAAATGCAGGGAAAGTGCAGCTCGGAGAAACCTGCTCGTCAGCATGCAAGGTGATCTTTTGTTGATGGCGCTCGGAGCCGGACTCGTCTTTGCGGTGGGCGCGTATATGCTGCGGTTTCTAACAGCGGCGGGCGCGCTTGCGGGTGGCGGATTGGCAGCGTCGCTCATCGGGCTGGGTGGTTGGGACTGGGCGGTGCCTGCGCTGGCTTTTTTTGTGCTGTCAAGCCTGTTGTCAGAGGTAGGAAAACGGCGCAAGGCGAGCACGGAGGTCCTGACGGAGAAAGGAGCACGTCGGGATATTGGGCAGGTGCTGGCCAATGGCGGTGTTGGTTGGGCCTTGCTGCTGGTCTATGCATTCGATCCAGCGCCGATCTGGTACTGGGGTTTCCTTGGTGCCTTCGCGGCGGCCACGGCGGACACCTGGGAAACCGAAATCGGTACGCTTTCCTCCCTAAAACCCCGGCTGGTGACGACGTGGAAGCCGGTTCCTAAAGGCACCTCGGGTGCCGTGTCGGTGGTGGGGACGCTGGGTGGATTGCTTGGGGCGCTGGTCATCTGGGGCTGTGCTGCGGTACTGGCAGAGGGGAGTGAAACGGTCGCCTCTGTAGCTGGAGCCGTCGCCATTGCGGGGGGCGGGCTGGCGGCGTCGTTGATCGACAGCCTTGCCGGGGCGACGGTACAGGCACGGTACCGGGATCCTGTAACGGGACGAGAGACGGAACGCACGGAAGGGGGCCACCTCGTGCGAGGCTGGCGCTGGTTTCGTAATGACGCGGTCAACGGCCTCTGTACGTTCAGTGGAGCCGCGATCGCAATGGCTTGCTTCCGAGTGGCGGATTTCGCTTCTTAGAGCGGATCCGCTTGCCCGCGCTCCGTCGCGCATAATCTTCTTCAATCATTATCCGACAACACATCTATGCCCTGGTATAAAAAGCTGCACTGGCAAATCATCATCGGCCTTGTGCTGGGCCTGATCTTCGGCATCGTCGCGGCGGCGCAGGGATGGGGCACGTTTACCACCCGCTGGATTGCGCCGTTTGGGACAATTTTTCTCAATCTGCTCAAGTTCATTGCCGTGCCGCTGGTGTTGGCGTCGCTTATCTCAGGTGTGGCGTCGCTCTCAGATCTCAAAAAGCTCTCGCGGATTGGGGGTAAGACGATAGCCATCTACATGGGCACTACCGTTGTCGCGCTCGTCATTGGGCTGGTCATTGTCAATATTTTGCAGCCGGGGATGACGGTGCCGGATGACATGCAGGAGCGCCTCCAGCTTGCCTATGAGGGGGATATGACGGGGCGGCTGGAATCGGCAGAGGCGGCCAAACAACGCGGCCCCTTACAGCCCCTCGTGGACATCGTACCGGAAAACTTTTTCAGTTCGGCCTCCGAAAACCGCAATATGCTGCAAGTGGTCTTCGTCGCCATTTTCTTTGGTATCGGGTTGATTCTGATTCCAAAGGAGAAAGCGGCTCCGATGCTGGCTTTTTTCGACAGCCTGGATAAGCTGGTCATCAAGGTGGTGGAGATGATCATGCTCATCGCGCCCATCGGTGTCTTTGCGCTCATGGCAGACACCATCACCTCCATTGCAGGCGACAACCTGGCGCAGATCGCCGAGTTGCTAGCGGCGCTCGGTTACTATTGCATCGCCGTGGTGCTTGGCCTCCTGATCCATACGCTGGTGACCTATCCGACGCTACTCAAGCTGATGACGTCGATGCCGTTGAAGCAATTTTTTACGGGCATCGCTCCGGCGCAACTGGTAGCCTTTTCCACTTCGTCGAGTGGAGCTACCCTGCCGGTGACGATGGAGATGGCGGAGAAAAACCTCGGCGTTTCGGAGGAAGTGTCGTCGTTTGTGCTGCCGTTGGGTGCGACGATCAACATGGACGGGACCGGCCTGTATCAGGCC
>DATGCC010000917.1:0-2346 GCA_035312345.1 Rhodothermales bacterium | reverse complement strand
ATGACACCGATGACGGTCCCCGCTTCAACCTCGCCCGGCGAATCTAGTCGCTTGCCAACGGGGTCGTCCCAGCCGAGACTGCGCGCCAACGCTTCATTAATAACGACGGCGCTCGTAGAATCCGTCGGGTAGTGCGGGTCGAAGTAGCGCCCAGCAACGAGTTCCATATCGTAGGTTTCGAGGAGGTCGAAATCATCCAGGCGGATGGCGGCGGCGGTCCAGCTTTCATCCTGCGCCAGGCCTTCTGGATTAATGCCAAAACTCATCATGCCTTGGCCCGGCACCCGGTTGCTCCCAGCGGCCTGCGTGATGCGCGGGTGATCTAGCAGCGTTCGTTTGAACGCCTCAAACTGGTCACTAATGGCTGTATTTTCGATGTGCAGCACGACGACCTGCTCTTTCTCGAACCCCAGGTCCTTCGACAACACATAATCCATCTGACGATACACCACCAGCGTACCCACGATCAGCGCGATGGAGATGGTGAATTGCATGGTGACCAGCACCTTGCGCGGCATCGCGCCCTGCGACTCGCGCAACCCGCCCCCCTTCAGCACGCGCACCGGGCGGAACCCAGAAAGCACAAATGCCGGATAGGCACCCGCCAGCAACCCCACAACCAGCAACACGCCGACCAGCCCCAGCAGCATCAAGGGATTCTGCCACACGCCGGACGCAAGGGCTTTGCCGGTGAAGGTGCGGAAGGCAGGCAGCGTCAGTTCCACCAGCCCTACGGCCAGCACCAACGCCAGCGCCGTCGTCAGAAACGACTCGCCGAGGAACTGCCGGATGAGTTGCCCCCGGTTCGCCCCCAGCACCTTGCGCATGCTCACCTCGCGGGCGCGCTTCGTGGCCCGCGCCGTCGAGAGGTTCATAAAGTTGATGCATGCAATCAAAAGAATCAGCACGGCGATAATGGAGAAAACGTGGACGTACGTCCGGTTGCCCATACGCACATTGCGGCTGTGCAGCAGGTCCGCCGAGTCGAGGTAGATACTGGAGAGCGGCTGGAGGTAGAGCGTGTACTGATCAACGCGCTCGGCGAAGTGGCGCTGCATGAAGTCGGGCAGCTTGGCTTCCAGCGCTGCCGGGTCCGCGTCGGGCGTCAGCAGCAAGTAGGTATAGATGGCCTGCGGAAACCAGCTCGTCAGCCAGCCAAAATCCAGTCCGCCGTTGCCTGGAACCAGAGACGACCACGAGGCCAGCGCGTCGTAGGTAAGGTGCGAATTCGCAGGTGGATTTTTGGCGATGCCGGTGATGGTGAACTCGAAGCCATTCAGCCCGATGAGCGTCTGCCCCATCGGATCCTCGTTGCCGAAGAAGGCGCGGGCCGTCTCCTCAGACAGAACCATCGAGAGCGGAGCCGCAAGCGCCGTGTTCGGATCGCCCCGCAGTAGCTCAAAGGAAAAGACATCGAAGAAGTTGGAGTCGACAAAGACGGTGGTTTCGAGCTTGATGCTCGTCTCGCCGTGTGTGGTCAAGATCTCGTCGAACCAGGGCAGCACCCGTACGGCCTGCTCTACTTCGGGATAGTCGGCAGCCAGCGTCGGCCCCATCGGCCCAGAGGAAATGACGTGCCGCTCCGTACCGCCTGTTTGGGGCGTGACGACTTTGTTGAGACGATAGAGGCGATCTGCGTTGGCGTGGAATCGGTCAAAGCCGAGTTCGCTCTGCACGAACAGCATAATCATCACGCAGCACGCAATGCCAACGGTCAGCCCGACCACGTTGATGAATGTGTAGCCCGTGTGCTTCCGCAGATTGCGAAAAGCCACCCTGAAGTAGTTGCGCAACATGGAGGTCACCTGAAGAGAAAGGACGCGTCAGGTAATCCTTAGACAAAAGCGATGCCGTTATCTACAAGATCATTATTTACAAAGCTTAGACCCAGTAATATTTAGCTCCTTTGCAGGCAATGTGTCCGCTGATGATACAGGAATGTGCGCAAGCGGACAGTTGTTTGAGGAAAGGGGAAATGGAAATTAGAAAATGGTTGGCTTAGAGGCTGTTTTGATTTTTCCAATCAAACTCAACGGTCAGGAAACGTCCTCTCTCCCATCAAGGGAGAGGGAACACAGACCGCATCTGAGTGCCAACAGCGACTATGGCTAAAATCAAAATGGCCTCTTATCGCCATTCTTGACCCACAGCACCTGTAGGGACGGATCCATTTGTCCATCCTCAACCCATGTGTCCGTCCGCTCGGCAACCCACCCCACAAGTTTATTCTTCTTCCACAGCTACATGCGGCACCGTGGCGCGGTCCACATCAATGCGGCCATCGAGCAATTCGATGACACGGTCGCCGTAGTCAGCGTATTTCTCGGAGTGCGTCACCTGCACAAT
>DATGCC010000916.1:0-15155 GCA_035312345.1 Rhodothermales bacterium | reverse complement strand
GAAGTGATCGCGCTGCGCCATGCGTACTCCGGGCGTAGCTTTATGACCACCAACATCACCGCGCATGCGCCGTGGCGGCCGGTCGCTACCTCGATGCCGGGTATCAAGCATGCCCGCTCGCCCTATCCCTACCGGTCTCCCTTTGGCGAGCAGACGGAAGAGGAAATGGCGCAGGCGTTTGCCGACGATCTCGAAGAAGTCATCCGTACCACCACGACGGGCCGTCCCGCCTGTTTCATCGCGGAGCCCATTCAGGGGGTGGGTGGATTTATCGTCCCGCCGCAGGGCTACTTCCAGCGGGCGGCCGAGATCATCCGCGCCTGTGGTGGCCTGTTCATTGCCGACGAGGTGCAGACCGGCTTTGGGCGTACGGGCGAGAAGTGGTTTGGCATTGAGCACTGGGGCGTGGAGCCGGACATTATGACGATGGCGAAGGGCATCGCCAACGGTTTCCCTGTAGGAGCCACGATCACCACCGAAGAGATTGCCGCCGCGTGGACCCCCAAGACCATCTCTACCTATGGGGGCAACCCGATTTCGATGGCTGCCGCCGAAGCCACCCTCGACGTGATGAAGGCGGAAAACACGCCAGCGTGTTCCGCCGAGCGTGGGGCTCAGTTGCGCGCCGGGCTGGAAGCCTTACAGAAAGAGCATGCCTGGATCGGTGAGGTGCGCGGCATGGGGCTGATGCAGGCCCTCGAACTGGTGGAAGACCCCCAGACCAAGGCACCCAGCCCCGGCAAAGCGCGGGCTTTGCTTGAAGCGACCAAGGAAGAAGGGTTGCTTATCGGTGTCGGTGGGCTGAACGGCCAGGTAATCCGGATTGGCCCGTCGATGCTCGTTACCGAGGAGCAGGTAGCGGATGCCCTGCAGCGGCTGCACCGGGCCTGCCAGCAGGTGAGCCAGGCAGCATAGAGCGGTTTCCTGGTACTTCCTTTTCAAGAACAGGAACGTTGACATGATCGCTGGCCTTCCCTGGACCGCCTGGCTGTTGATGGTTGTAACAGTGGCACCGGCCCTGGCCCTGGTGTCGGTGTTTTACCTGTCTCACCGACGCCGCACAAACCGCTAAGCGCTTATGGATCGTGTCATCCTCATCGCCGTGCTGGTGATCTACCTTCTCATCCTGCTCGCCATCGGGGTGTGGGCGCGGCGGGATGCCAGCGATGTAGCCGGGTATTATGTGGCCGGAAAGAAGCTGCCCGCCTGGGTCATCGCTTTCAGCTCCAATGCTACGGGAGAAAGTGCGTGGCTCCTGCTGGGCCTTACCGGCATGGGGTACGTCGTCGGCATCCACGCCTTCTGGGTGGTGCTCGGAGAAGTGTTGGGTGTGACGCTGGCCTGGGTCTTTATCGCCCGCCCGTTCAAAGTGTACACCGACCGCTTCGATTCGATCACCGTCCCCGATTTTCTGGAGGATCGCTTTCGCGACGAGCGCCAGATTCTGCGTCGCCTGAGCGCTTTCATCATTTTCAGTATGGTCGCTGTCTACATCGCGGCCCAGTTGACGGCTGCCGGGAAGGCGTTTAATGCTTTTCTGGATATGAACTACGAAGCAGGCGTGCTGCTCGGGGCCGTGGTGGTGCTGTTTTACACAGCCGTCGGCGGCTTCAAAGCGGTGGCCTATTCCGACCTCTTGCAGGGCGTGCTCATGTTCGGCTGCCTGCTGGTGTTGCCCATCGTGGGTATTGCTGCCGCAGGCGGTTGGGTGCCGATGATGGAAGCCCTGGCTGCTGAAGATGCGAACCTGCTGTTGCCGATGGGCGAGTTTGGTTTCTCCGTGACGGGTGTCTTCAGCGTGCTTAGTTTCGTGGGTATTGGCATGGCGTTTCTGGGCGCACCGCAACTGCTGGTCCGGTTCATCTCTGCCCGCGATGTCGAAGAAATACCCCACGCTGGCCTCATCGCTGTGGTGTCTATCATCGTCTTCGATGTAGGAGCCGTGCTGGCGGGGATGGCCGGGCGCGTGCTCTTCCCCGGCCTGACAGATGCCGAGACCATTATGCCGATGATGAGCACCGAATTATTTCCGGCCCTCTTCGCGGGCGTTTTTCTGGTGGTGGTCCTCGCAGCGATCATGTCCACGGCGGACTCGCTTCTGATTCTGGCATCGTCGGCTGTGGTGCGGGATGTCCTGCAAAAAATCTACAACCCCTCGCTGTCGGAACGTCAGCTCTCGTGGTATGGGAAGCTTACAGTGGTGGTGCTGGGCGGGGCGGCGTTGGTAGTGGCGCTGGCCGAGGCGCGGGTTATCTTCTGGTTTGTCCTTTTCGCCTGGTCCGGTCTGGCGGCGGCCTTCGTGCCGGTGGTGCTATGCGCGCTTTTCTGGAAGCGGACCACGCTGGCGGGGGCCGTCTGGGGCATGCTGACCGGCTTTGTGGTAACGGTAGGCTGGGTGCTGCTTTTCAAGACACAGTTTTATGATTTATACGAGATGCTGCCGGGTGTAGCAGCCGGGTTGCTGGTGACTATCGGGGTCAGCCTGTTTACCGCGCCGCCTCCTGGTGCCGAAGCGGAGTTCGATTCGGTGTGGCAAAAGCTCGGGGCTTCATTTCGGCAAAGTGCTCCCGTGAAGGACGCCTGATCTGTCAATGCTCACTATCGAGTTGTGCGCTCATCCTTGTATAGATGAAGCATTCATAATCGGTTTGCCCGTCAAGGGGGTATTTGCTTAATTGTAGCGTCTCTCCTGATAAGCGATGCTGCTGTCGAATTCTGTCATGCGTTGTGGCCCCTCCGTCGTTTGCTGCCTGCTGTGGACCATGCTGCTGACAGCAGGATGGCCCCGCTGGGGGTGGGCACAGGCAACAATTACCCCCTCCGACATCCACTTCGAGCGGGTCGTCCTCGAAACAGGCCCTTCACACAACACCATCAACACCATCACGCAGGATCAGCAGGGCTTTCTGTGGATCGGCACACTCGATGGGCTGAATCGCTACGACGGCTACGAAATTACCGTCTACCGGCACGATCCCGCCGACACCACCTCGCTGGTCGATAGCAACGTCTGGGAAATCCTGGAAGACCGCACAGGACGGCTCTGGATAGGTACGAACAGCGGCATCGACCGCTTCGACCGGAAGCAGAAACAGTTTGTTCACTATCGGCTCACTGCCGGAACGTCGGACCGCGACCTGCCCTATATCATCGCGCTGTACGAAGATCGCGCTGGTATGATCTGGGTTGGCACGAGCCAGGGGGTGTTCAGCTATGATCCGGCGCACGACCGCTTCGTGCTGCAAGGAGCCGCAGGAGAGGGGACGTATCGACTGACGACGAGCGAGATTTACGGGGTCGCTGAAGATAGCGCCGGGGCACTCTGGGTACTGACCAAAAGCACATACCCGCAGGCCTTTTTGCACCGGTTGGATCGACAAACAGAGCAGGTGTGGGTGCAGGAGATTACAGCAGGTGCCCTCGCTCCGGGTAAGTCCTTGCTCTTGATAGATCCAGTGGATGCGATCTGGATAGGTGCACAGCGGCTGGGGCACTTCGATGAGGTAACTCAACAGTTCGACACAGCGCCAGAATATTTGGACATCTCATCAGGCATCTGGTCCATCACAGCAACGCGAGACGGTGCGCTCTGGATAGGCTCCTTGCGTGGAACGTATCGCTATGATCCAGACACGGCGACGTTGACCCATCATTCTGTCGAGCCAGCCAGCCCCGCCTTGTTGCAAGAGGAAGTAACTAACATCTTCGAAGATCGCGCTGGTGTCCTCTGGGTGGGCACCTTTGCGGGGTTGTATCGCCATGATCAGCAGGCCAAACCGTTTGTGTACCGGCAGCACGATGCGTCGGACGCGAACAGTCTGAGCGGCAACATTGTCATGGCGTTGCAGGAGGATGGTGAAGGCACCCTGTGGGTCGGTACCTATGGCGGCGGGCTGAACCAGATCAACACCCTTACCGGGCGTGTGCATCGCTTCGATGGCAGTCTGCCAGGGCACGAAGTCATTTTGTGCCTTGCCTCAGATGCGGCAGGTACCCTCTGGGTCCCCAGGCCCGATGGCTTATACAACTATGATCCAAAAACAGGGCGTGTCACCCGGCAGGTCTATAGCACAGAGATCGCCAGCATATGGGCGATACAGCGTGATGGGCAGAATCGGTTTTGGCTGGGGACTACAGAAGGTGTCTACAGGCATGATCCGGCTACCGGCACCACACGGCGATACCTCCCGCCGGACACGGCCAAGACAGCGACGGGAAAGAGTGAACCCGTTTACGTTGAAAGCGATTCGGTGGTGTGGACGGGCACAGAAACAGGCATTTTGTACCGCATAGATGTAGTGGATGAGCAGGTCACGGGCTATCCGCTTGTCACCAACACTGGGCGTCGGTTGCAAGCGGTCATCTGGGCCATCCATCAGCATGCAGACGGATCAATCTGGCTCGGCACGAGCACGGGGCTGAGCCGCTTTGACGGGTCCACCGAAACGTTTACCCACTACTTCGAGCAGGATGGATTGCCAGGGTCGGTTGTATACAGCATGCTCGAAGATGATGACGGACGGCTCTGGCTGGGCACGAACCAGGGGCTTGTCCGCTTCGATCAGCGTTTGCCTGTTGGGCAACAGTTTCGGACGTATACCGCACAGGATGGAACAGGCAACACCGAATTCAATCGGCGGGCAGCATACAAGAGCACACGCGGCGAGTTTTTCTTTGGGGGAATCGACGGGCTGACCTCTTTTTTTCCTGAGGCAATCCAGGATAACGCGTATCGGCCTCCCGTTGCCTTGACCCATATCGAAGTGGCTAACCGCGACAGCACGACAGCCATCAATCCGTTTGGCCTGGATCATCTCGTGTTGTCGCACCGCGACTACACCTTTTCGGTCGAATTTGCCGCCCTCAGCTACACCAATCCCCAGCGCAACCAGTATGCCTACATGCTGGAGGGTTTCGACGAAACATGGGTGCCAGCCGGGACGCGGCGCTATGCCAGCTACACCAATATCCCGCCCGGCGACTACGTGTTTCGCGTCAAAGGCTCCAACAACGATGGCATGTGGAACGAGGCGGGCGTGGCTATCGGTCTGACCATTACGCCGCCGTGGTGGGGGACGTGGTGGTTCCGTTTGCTGCTGTTGCTGGGTGTCATTGGCGGGCTGGCGATGGCCTACCGCTACCGGGTGCGGCGGCTGCTGGAGCGCGAGGAGGTGCGCCGCCTGGCCGAAGCGAAACGGCACAGCGATGAGGAAGCCCGCCGCCTCGCCGAACTCGATGCCGCCAAGAGCCACTTTTTTGCCAACATCAGCCACGAGTTTCGCACGCCGCTCACCCTTATCCTGGGCGCTGCCGATCAACTGGATGAGACGCAAGCCGGGCCTGTCCGCCGCAACGCCCGCCGCCTGTTGCACCTCATCGACCAACTGCTCGATCTCTCCAAGCTCGAAGCGGGCAAACTGACGCTCGACCCCCAGCCCGGCGACCTCGTGGCCCACCTGCGCGAACAGGTGCAACGCTTTGCGCCCCTGGCCGAGCGCAAGCACATCGCCCTTCATCTCCGCACCGACCTCGCCTCACTACCCTGCCGCTTCGACGCCGACAAAATGGCAACCCTCCTCAGCAACCTGCTTTCCAACGCCCTCAAATTCACGCCTGATGGCGGCAAGGTGCTGTTGACCCTGGCCCGTCGTACAGAGCCAGCGCCGCAGGAGGAAGTCTGGGTGGAAATCGTTGTCAAGGACACCGGCTCCGGCATCCCCAGGGCCGACCTGCCACGCATCTTCGACCGCTTCGAGCGGGTCAATGGTACCCCTTCGGAGGCTTCCGGCACAGGCATCGGGCTGGCCCTCGCCAAAGACCTCGCCGAGTTGCACGGCGGAACCATTCTGGTAGAAAGTGAGGAAGGCTTTGGCTCTGCGTTTATTGTGCATTTGCCTGTGGAAGAGGCGGACGAGGACGAGATAGCAGGGCGGGAAGAAAGGAGGGGAAGGTCGATTGCCGATGGGCTATTTTCGATGGATGAAGAAAACGAAGAACCAGAATCCAAGAATCAGGAACCAGAAACCGCACGCCGCACGCCGCACGCCGCACTTCGCACGCCAACAATCCTCATCGTCGAAGACAATGCTGAGGTGCGCGGGTTGTTGCGGGGGATTTTCGGGGCGCACTACCGGGTGCTCGAAGCCGCCGACGGGGAGGCGGGGCTGGCGCAGGCGCAGGCGCATCAGCCGGATCTGGTGTTGAGTGATGTGATGATGCCGAAGATGAACGGCGTGGCGCTGTGCCGGGCGCTCAAGGCCGACGCCGCCTTGCGTACCATCCCGGTGCTGCTGCTGACCGCCAAGGCAGCAGAGTCGGATGCCGTGGAAGGACTGGAAGCCGGAGCCGACGCCTACGTCGCCAAGCCCTTTGGCACCGAGGTGCTACGGGCCCACGTAGCCAGCCTGCTCGCCGCCCGGCAGCAGATGCGGGCCCGGTTCAGCCAGGAGGTGGTCGTCAAGCCTACCAATGTCGTCGTGGATTCCGAAGAAGAAGCCTTTCTCAAAGACGTGCTGGCCATCGTAGAAGACGCCCTGCCCGACAGCACCTTTAGCGTGGACCACCTGGCCGAACGGATTGGCATAAGTCGGCGTCAGCTAGAGCGGAGGTTGAAAGACACGACCGGCCAGACGCCCGCTGAACTGATCCGGCAGATGCGGCTGGAGCGGGCTTCGCAGTTGTTGCAGGCCCGGGCCGGGTCGGTCTCCGAGATTGCCTACGCCGTGGGCTACAAATCCGCCAGCTATTTCAGCACGGCCTTCCGGGAGGCGTTTGGCCATTCCCCCTCCGAGCATTTCGATACCGCGTCATAACCTTTTGCTGATGCGACACGCCGTTTGAAAGAAAGCCTTTGTCGCATTGAGACATATCTATTCGGGTATCCTGAGATAGCAGCCGTCATACAAGCTGTTCACAGCCTATCTCAGGAATATGCATCAGCGCAAGAAATCAAAAACGGTAGGGGTCGTTATTTTCCTTTGCTGTCTGTGTGCCGGATTTGTTAGAACGGCGCAGGCCCAGGTCGCCGAGCAGGATCGCGCCGCGCTCATCGCACTATATGAGGCCACCACCGTCAACGAGCCGTGGTTTCATGAGTACGGCTTCTCGCAGGCCGTCGATAGCGACCCCGACAACGATGTGCCTGTTGAAAACTGGCAAACCAACGATCCTATTGAGATCGAGAATGGGCGGGTCGTGTACGTCAACCTGTATGGCAACAATCTCAACGGTACGCTACCCGATGAGATCTGCAACATGGATGCGCTCCGGGAACTGGACCTCGGCGTGAACAAGTTGAGCGGGCCGATTCCCGCATGCATCGGAAACATGACAACGTTGACGAAGCTGGATATCGCAGGCTTAGGCAATTTTGGCAACAAAATGAGCGGATCGCTACCCGAAAGCCTAGGCGAACTGGAAAACCTGGAGATCTTGGATTTGCAGTTCAATGAATTGACAGGCTCCATTCCTGTCTCGCTCGGTGATGCCGTCAATCTGAAAGAGCTGAGGCTCAATAACAATCAATTGTCAGGTTCGATTCCGGCATCGTTGGGGGCGCTGGTCAACTTGCAGACCTTGAGGCTGTTTAGCAATCAACTGACGGGTTCCATTCCTGAAGCCCTGGGTGCGTTAAGCAACCTCCAGGAACTCCACCTTTCGAATAATCAACTGACGGGTCCGCTCCTTGCCTCCCTGGGCAATCTGGCAGCGCTGCAGGTGTTAGACCTCCATGTTAATCAACTGTCCGGCACGATTCCGGCCACCCTGGGCAACCTGGGTCTCCTGACGAAACTAGATCTTGGCGGCAACCAGCTTTCGGGGATGGTGCCTGCGGACCTGGGCAATATGAGCAGCTTGCAGGATCTCTCGCTGGCTGGCAATGCTTTGACCGACTTCGAGCCCGGGTCGTACGCCGGATGGAATGGGCTGCGGTTCCAGGTATCGTCGAACCAACTGGCGAGTTTGCCCCCGTTGAACGGGCCGACAGCCGCGTACGTAAGTGGCAACAAGCTGAGCTTTGCCGACCTGGAGCCGGTGGCGCAATTGGGGCTTGAGGATAATAATTTCTTTTATGCAAATCAGCAGCCCACGATAGACGTACGTCAGAGCATTGAGGACGGGGTCGTCGTGCTGTCGGTGGAGGAGGACGGAACAGAGACGATGTATCAGTGGCAGCGGCTTGATTCCGATACCGGACGATATGTGCTAATCGATGGTGCTACCGAGACCTCGTTTGCGCCGGCCGAGCCGGGCACCTACCGGTGTCGCCTCACCCATCCGTTGCTGCCAAGTCTCACCCTCCTGAGCCAGCCCGCCATGATGGAAGGCGTGGTCATTATCGTCAACTCGACCGGCGATGCCCAGGACGAGGACGTGAATGACGGCGTCTGTGATACCGGCGACACCGTGACGGGAAGCGACGGTCAAGAAGTCGCGGAATGCACGCTCCGCGCTGCCATACAGATGGCCAATCTCCCTGGCAATATGCTCACCCCACTCATCGCCTTTGATATCCCCGGAGAGAATGTGCCAACCATCGCCCCCGGCGAAGACCTACCGCGGATTGAACAGCCCGTCCGCATGGATGGCACGACGCAGGCGGCGGGCAGCGTGCTGATTCAGGGGGAAGAAAGAGGCAATGGGCTTGTCGTTCATACAGGGGGATCGGGCAGCAGGATAGAGGGGCTCATCGTGTCGGGCTTCAGCGTGGCAATTGGTCTTCTCGATGCGGGGAATAATACCGTTGAGCAGAATGAAATGGTTGGAAATGGGACGGGCATATCTATCGAAGGGATGGTAGCAAGCTCCGACAATGTCGTTCGAGACAACGTGGTTGGAAGCAATCGCAATGGGGTATTTCTGGCAGGAGCCGCCCATGACAATACCATCGTTGATAACTACATCGGCACCGAGCGAGATGGTCGTTCCCCGCTCGAAAATACAGTCGGTGTCTGGATAGCGCAGGTGGAAGATGAAAAGCCCAGGGGGAATATCCTGCGCAACAACGTGATATCCGCCAATGAGGAGCAAGGGGTTCTCATGCAAGGGGTTGGGGTGGGCAACCGTATCGAAGCCAATAAGATCGGCGTTGATCAAACGGGGACGCAGGTGCTCTCAAATGGGCAGGAAGGTATCCGTTTGAAGAAGGCTTCCGGCGTAGCCATACGCAGCAATGTTATCGCGGGAAATATGGGGGCGGGGGTGAGATGGGACGACTCAGAGCGTATTGAACTCATCGGCAATTATATTGGGACCAACGCAGATGGACAGACGGGATTGGGCAATGAGGATGCGGGGATGCTGGGGTTCAGTTCGGTGCATACGGCTATCCGAGACAATGTCATCGCGGCGAACTTCGATAGCGGTATCCGACTCAGTACGTCTAGTGACTGCACGATTCAGCATAACTGGATTGGTACGGATCCCCTGGGGCGCGTACTGGGCAACGGAGCCCACGGGGTGCTACTCGAAGAGTCGCCTTGTCAGGTAGGATACGACAACACCATTGCATACAATCAAGAATCGGGCATTTTCTTGAGAGATGTCGAGGGTGCCTTCATCTCGCGCAACATCCTTGTTGGCAACCTGACCGGGTTGACGGTATTGCGGGGAGCGCAGAGTATTGTTTCCTTCAACACGTTCAGCGAGCATCACCGCCATGTCGATGTCATTGAGGCCGAAGACCTTGTTTTCTGGTACAATGAGGGCATCGGCGGGCTGGGCACGAGCACAGGTATTCACCTGACGGCTTCCAGCGCCACCATTGAAGGCAACCTCCTTACCGACGATGCAGGCGACGCTATTACCCTCGAAGACGGCAGCACCGCCACTGTCACCGGCAATAACATTTTCGGTAACGCCGGCATGGGCCTCAACAACCTCACGCCTTCGGTGATGGTCACTGCTACGGGCAACTGGTGGGGAGACGCCTCTGGCCCCGGCGGTGAAGGGCCCGGCACTGGCGACGAAGTCAGCGCTGGCGTCGACATGGCCGGCTGGCTCGATGAGATGGTCGCTGTCGTCGCTGCCGCCGAGGCCGACGAGATTCTGCTACCTACGGGCGAGGCCGACACCATCTCGGTATTTTTGCAGAACTGGCAGCACCGCACCGACGCCCTCGACGTGACGATCTCGAATACCGAGAGCTGGCTACAGAGTACAGCCACCCTCGCCGTCTCGCTCAACGGCACGACCGGCGCGGTGGCTCCTCTTGCCTTTGCTGTTTCTGCCAGTACGCCCAATGGTGCCACCAGCACCGTTGAGATCACAGCCACCTCCCAGTCGGACGCTGACCACACGGCCACCACGACCTTCACGCTCATTGCCGAAAGCGCCACGCTGGCGCAGGTGCTCGTTGCTCCAAGTGCAGTTGAGGTAGCACCCGGCGACACCGTGCTGTTTGACGCTTTCGGGCTCGATCAATTCAATCGCACCGTCGAGATCATGCCGACATGGGCATCCACGGGTGGCGAAATCGACGAGGACGGGATCTATGTAGCAGGCGACGCTACCGGTGAATTCATCGTCACAGCTACCGATCCTGGCACCGGGCTGTCGGGCACGGCGCGGGTGGGCAACGGCGTGTCGGTTATTGTCGAGGAGGAGACGGAGGTGCCCGATGCTTTTCATCTGGCTCCCAACTATCCCAATCCGTTCAACCCTGAGACGACGATTGGCTTCACCGTGCCGCAGCAGGCCCAGGTGCGGCTGGTTGTCTATGATTTGCTGGGCCGTGAGGTAGCCGTGCTGGTGGATGGGGGGCATCCTGCCGGAATACACACCGTGCGTTTCGATGCCCGTGCGCTGCCGAGTGGCATGTACCTCTACCGGATGCAGGCTGGTTCTTATAGCGAGACCCGTGCAATGGTGTTGCTGCGATAAAGGGGCTTATCAGATCCGTGCAACCGAGATGACGCCGCCGATGGCTACTCCCAACTTGCTCGCCAGCGCTTTCGATTTTCAGAACCCGGGCCTGTTTCGTGGGCGGGCCCGGCTGCTCGCCGATGCCCTGGTGCTGACCGGCTGGCACTGGCGGGGGCGCTACCGGCGGCACATCGCGCTGGACCGCATCCTGCACGCGGATGTGCGGGACAACGGGTTGATCTTATGGCTCTTCGATGGCGAGACGCTACGGCTTCGTGTAGAGCATCCCGCGCAATGGAAAGCAGAAATCGAAGCCGCTTTAGGCCAACGCAGCACAGAGGATGTGGCTGCGAAAGATACGAGCGCGAATACGTAGTACTTCTGGGCACAGTGTGCTCTTCGAACGCATTATCAATAAACTCTGGAGACAGTCATGCGCTATCAACGACTTGTCGCGGTGTTCTTCTTTCCCGTGCTCTTTCTGGTACTGGCCGAGACGTGCCCTACCGAGGAAGAAGAAGGCCCCTCTATCGACGACACCCTGCAATTCGACGGCTTCTCGAATACAAAGGACTCGGATCCCCTCACGGTGGATGATCCGAGCCAGAGCTATCGAGCAGAGGTCGAGATTACCTCTGAGGATGCCATCGACACGTCTGATGTGGATGCCTACATCATCATCAACTGTAGTTTCAGCGAGGATCGTTTTCTGGAAATCCCGCTTCGGGAATCTGGCTTGACCCGTCTTGTAGGCAGCGCAACGGCGAATGGGAGCGGGTGTGTCGGCATTGGGGGGCAGAACGAGCGCGTCACGTTCTATGTGCGGGTGGTTCGAAGAACTTCGACGATTCAGTTCTCCGTCCGTGTGAATGGGCGCATCCAGTAATCCTATAAATCTACACAGGATGGTTTAGCAGCAGGGTGGAACTTCTGCATGGCGGTGTTTATTCTCGGTAGCACCACATGGCCCGCAGTTAAATCTATCGCTATACATGAATACGCTCACCCTGCATTCCTCTCGCCCTGCCACCGTCGATGCGTTGCGGCAGGAACACGCCTCGACGCTTGTGCAGGTGCTCGGTATCGTCGGCTTTGCGTTGCTGGCAGCGCTGGGTGCGCAGGTGCGCATTTATCTCTGGGAGGTACCTGTCACGTTGCAGACGCTCGCCATCTACGGCAGTGGTCTCTATCTCGGCTGGCGCAATGGGCTGCTGGCAATGCTGCTCTACCTGGTCCTCGGTTTGTTCTTTCCCGTCTTCGCGGGTGATGGTTTTGGTCCGGCCTATCTTTTCGGTGCGGTGAGCGCAGGTTATCTGCTGGCTGCTCCACTGTCATCGGGCGTCATTGGCTGGCTTTCGAAGCGGTGGAACACCTTTGCCGGTAGCGTGCTTTCGCTGCTGGTCGGGTCGGCAGTGCTGTTTACCGTGGGTGTCATCTGGCTCCACTTCGCCGCCGATCATGCGACGTGGTTTGAGTCCATCGACAAGGGCTGGCTTCGCTTTATCGTCTTTGATCTGACCAAAATTGCGCTCGTCGGGCTCGTCTATACCGGCACGCGCCGGTTGTTCTGATTTTAGATGGCCAATTTTCGAATGGCGATTGCTCAAGCGTCGTGCTGGCTCCGGTCGGCACGGCGTTTTTTTGTTGGTGAGGGCAGATTTTGCAAAACGGTTTCTTTTTTGCGTCGCAGAAGTGCAATGGTTCAAAACCGCCGTAGGAACCGAGAATTAGGCCTTTTGTACACATCGCCACCCCTATGCCTAGACACCTCATGCAGCATATCCGATACATCCTGGTCGTCGTTCTCGTAATGGCAACGGCCAGTTTGGCCCATGCCCAGACGAACGGTGGATCAGAAGCGACGGTGCTGGACGACGCGATGGTGCGGTTCCAGGCCAAGCGCGGCCTCGACCTCGTCTACAACATGAAGTACGAGCAGGCGGAGAAGCTCTTCGAGCAGGTTGATGCACGCTTCCCAGATCATCCCATCGGGCCGTTTCTGCATGCGCTCAACACCTGGTGGAAAATCCTGCTCGACTTCTCCGACACCTCGCACGACGATGACTTCTTTGCGGCCATGGACGAGGTGGTTGCCCGCGCCGACCGGATGCTGAAACGCGATCCGCAGCATTTCGACGCGATGTTTTTCAAAGGTGCGGCGCTTGGTTTTCGGGGTCGCCTTCGTTCTAACCGCCGCGACTGGTTCAAGGCGGCCGCGGATGGCAAGGGCGCGATGGATTATGTGCTTGCCGTCGCGGAAGCAGATCCCTCGAACCCCGACTACATTTTTGGCAAGGGGCTGTATGATTATTACGCCGCCTCGGTGCCCGACAAATATCCGTTCGTCAAGCCGGTGATGCACTTCTTTCCGAAAGGCAACCGCGAACTGGGCCTGCGCGAGTTGGAACGTACAGCAAAGGAGGGCTACTACATCCGCACCGAGGCGGCCTATTTCCTCTTGCAGATCTATTACCTGTTTGAGGAGAATTTCGAGAAGAGTGTGGAGTATGCAACCTGGCTGCGCGAGGAGCATCCGAACAACTCTTTTTTCCATGCCATCGAAGGGCGCATCTATGCCAAGTGGGGCGACTGGGCGCGGTCGGAGGCCATCTTCGCAGAGATTCTGGAGCGGTACAAGCAACGCAAGCCAGGATACAACGACGCGACGGCTGAGCAGGCGCTCTACTACCTCGCTCGTGCTCGCATGGGCCGCAGCGACTATGAACCAGCACTGGACTACCTGCTAAAACTCGAAGCCCTCTCGGCGCGCACACCGGATGATACTTATTTCAAAGTCTTGGGACGCTTGCGGCAGGGCATGATTTACGATGCACTCGGTAAGCACAAGGTGGCCGAGGATCGGTACCGGCAAGTGCTCGCCATGAAAGACTGGGCTGGTGCCCACGACCGTGCTGAGCGGTACCTGAAACGGTCGTATCGCTAAGGGTAAGTGTTATTAGGTTCTGTGAGCTTGATGCCCTGCTGAGTAGCAAGCAAAAAATACTAGGGGGCGGGTGCGTCAAAAACCAGGGCTTCCGTCGTGCTTACATCGTTTCTGCGGCAAGAAGTGGACATGCAGATCGCTTCGCCGCTGCAATAGAGTACCCAGTTGGGGGCTTCCCAGCGGATGCACGATCTTTGGCTACCGGAACTGCCGCGATAGATTGGAAAGGGTTCACGGTTCAGGCAGTGGGCAATCCTGTTCCTGCTTATTTTGTTTCTGATGCCTTGAAATGTTTTTCGTGTGATCCTGATGTGAACGGCATGTTGTCCCCGTCCTTGAATCTGGCACTGTACGTCTTGGTCGAAAATGTAACTTGCCATGTCACCTCCTATTTAGGTATTTGCTTAAACTCATCTGGGAAGTATCTCATCACAGTTTCATTAGCAATTGCCAGGGCAGTATTTGAAGATGCTGGCTGATCCTATGCTAGAGGACGCATATACACGAAGTGGCTGGAGGAATAGGTGCCTACCAGCGTCTCGGCAGGCGGGCCAATCCCAGTGGAAGCATGAGTAGCGTATAGGCCATGTAGCCTAGTTCGAGTAGGGGAAAGGCAGGCAGCAAATCGCGCTCGTGCAGGATGTGGGCGGCGTGGCGCAGGACAAAACCCTGTCCCATCAGCTTTGCGGCCAGCAAGCCCACGCCTGTCCAGCCGAGGAACAGCGGAGCCAGCCAGAGGACGGTGCTGGTTGTGTGGAAAAGTGCGAGATAAGCCAGGGTGCGGTGGTCGTAGAACTGCCCGGCTGAGAGGTGCCGCCGCTTTTGCCGAATCCATTGCTGCCAGGATGCGGGCGGTTCGCTTGGGACAAAAGTCTCGGCAGCCAGCACAGGCTGGATGGGGGCGGCACGGCGGCGAGCCACCTCCTGGATTAGCAAGTCGTCGTCGCCGCTGAGGGAGCCTAGGGAGTGGGTAAATCCTTCGATGGTCTGGAACAGCGAGCGCGGATAGCTCAGGTTGCGCCCGACGGCCATATACGGATGGTGCAGGCCGATAGCGGCAGCCGTCAGGAAGCCTGTGACAAACGTCTCGTAGCGGGCCATGGGGTTGAACAGGCCGGGTGCTTTGCGAAAGGGACTGTAGCCGACGAGCAGGGCTTTTTTCCCGGTTGCGGCATGCTGGGCAGCCAGGGTGGCGAGCCAGTCGGGCGGTGGTGTACAGTCGGCGTCGGTGAAGGCGAGGAGGTCGTGGGTCGCTTCTCCGATCCCGTAGGTCAGGGCGTGTTTCTTGCGGGGTTCTTCAGGCTTTTCGATCCGCAACACCTGAAGCGATGGGTGGGCCTGCTGCCAG
>DATGCC010000915.1:0-10010 GCA_035312345.1 Rhodothermales bacterium | reverse complement strand
CGCCGATGGCTCGGATCCGTTCGAGGATCGCCCCGTGTCCGGGAAGGGCGTCGAGAGCGGTGCGGGCATGGGTGCCCTGCGCCCGGAACCATGCCGTCACCTCTTCCGAGTCGGCATCTTCAAGCCAGCGGTAGGGATCCGGGACGGGCGTGCCGTAGAGCGTGTCTACGACGAGTCGAGTGGGGGTTTCAGGCGTTTGCGCCTGTGCGGCGGTAAGCGGGAGGCTGCTCAGGAGGGCGAGGACCAGCAGAGTGTGACGCATGGCGCAAAGGTTGGTTTTATTCTTTGGAAAACGACTTGAATCCCTTACCCATGGTGCTCTTCGGGCTTCGCCGGGTAAGGCTCATCTGCGGCGGTGTTGTCACGTAATCTCAGACATAGGAGTCACAATGAGGTCCACCTCAATGGCAAGATGATCGCTGAGAAAGCCGCAGTAGTCTCGTTGAAGACCCACTTCCAGCATAATAGTTGGGAGGTTCCCGGCAGCTTGTTTGATGGCGTTGCGTTGCTGTTCGGAGATTTTTGTCCAGAACTGTTGCGGATCTAGCTTCAGAACGGGCGTTGGCGAGATACTCTGCCCGATGTATCCTGCGTGCAACGCTATCGTGTCGCGGAACATCGGACGGCGTCGGATGCGCGGCGTGTCGACGAGGAAGGCATGCTCCTTCTTCGGTTGCTCGAGGAATACGTAGTCGATCCGGAAGCCGGGGACGTGGTCGCTCGTGAGCGCATCTGCGGGGTAGTCGTCGCAGTATCGCTGCTGCCATGGGGCGGAAGGGTCGAACTGACACGTCCGTGTGTAGTAGTCGCTTTGACTGTGCGTGCTTGCGGCGAGACCGCCCCGCGTAAGCCCGAGATCTTCGAAGTCACTTAGCGAGCGCAGCAGCTTATCGAACTCGGACGTTACGCTCCATTCCCCGGGATCGGCACCGGGGGGGATGTAGGGAAGCCGCTCGCCCCCCATATCGCGCACGTTAAAATCCCCCGCAATGAGCGTGGGGCAGGTAGGATTCCTGACTGACTGGACAAAGTCGACCAGCTCTTTGATCTGTTCCTTGCGAACGTCCGCATTCTCGGCATGCAGGTGCGTCGTGAACAGGTTGAGGACGAACTCTTCGGCGCTTCCCTCTTTCTGCAGCCGGAGCTCGCGGTACAGCACACCTTTACTGGCGAAGCCCTCGATGTCTATGCCACTACCTTCTGCCTCAAAGCTATGGAAGTCGCCGTTCTCCAGGCTGCTGCCGTTGAAGGCAAAGTTCAGCAAACCACTTCCAGATAACGCGAAGTCGTCGCTTCCGCCCCACGCCGCGTCATACGCGCGATGTTGCCCGACAGCATTGCGTACGCGCTGCCTCGTTTCTTCGTCAAAGACCTCGCATAAGGCAACCACATCCCAAGATCCTTGGCCAATCCGGTGGCCGATGGCATCAGCGCGTACGCTGAGTTCAGGAGGATCCCAATCGCTGAGGGGCGGATCGATCAGCCACGTATTGTACCAGAGGAAGCTGAACCGGCGATTGGGGTCCGTGTGCCGCTTCCCGATGCCGCGTAGGGAATGAACGGGCTGTCCGTCAACCGTGCGGTGCATCTGGCCGAGGCCTTTGTCGAATTGGTGCCATCTACCGATCTGATCGGCGTAGGGTATCTCCGACATGAGCGGCTCATAATACCACTGCTCGTAGCCTTCTCGGGGATGCTTCCCTGTACTGCGGAGCCGAGTCGGCGGCCGTACCGGATCCATCCGCTGTGCAATGTCACGGAATGAAATCATGACTATACTCCTTGCAGTGCCGTCAGCGAGTACGCTGTTTTGCAGAAGTCAGTGATCGCCCGGAGCCTGTAGTCCGGTCGTATCTCAGCAGGAATGGCATCTACCGCCTCTCGCAACGACCACAGGTCTGTCGGGCCCGGCGATGCCTCGGAAGGCAGGCCGATGAGCATCAGAAGCTCGTTACGGACACGCCATATTAAGCGAAGTGACAGAGAGCTGTACACGCGCTTCCAGTGACGGAGCGATCGCAGACCATGTAGTCGCTCAATCTCCTCATCGTACCAGGCCGCTACGGCGTCCCGAAGTGCCGTTAGCTCGCCTTTGTCCACAAAGTGCCAGGTGCCGTACAACGCGTCGTACGTGCCAAACCACGGTCTCGGCGGCTGAGTGGGGTACCCCTCTACCGAGGCCACAGTCGACCGCACATCGTAAGCACCGTACAGACCACCAAGGGGCCCTGACTGCTCCCACCGAGATTGTGACAGGGTGTAGGATGCGAGCGGTGCGACGGACGATGCGAACCTCTCCTTCTGAAACATTACTTCCTCGTGCGTCGGCTGCCGAAGCGTATGGATGCCCGCTACGATCTTCTCGTATGTCTCACGCAATGTATCAGCGTATCCTAACAGCTCCCCACGATAATCTGTCGGGATGTCCTCGGCGTCGAGCATCCGCAGCACGATGACTCGACACGAAAGTCCCCCAAGAAACACCGGGAGCGCCAGCAGGTAATCCCAATGTTCGGCACCGGCTTCAGGAAGTTCTCCATTGGGAGCCTCAAGATCGGGAGGCACATCAGGACCTGTCCAGGGGTCTTGGTAGGCTGCCTCCTTGTAGAACGTCCGTTTCCAATATGATCCTCCTGTGATCTGGTACATTGCGCTAACCGTATCTTGCAACAGAGCCGGTATATCCATCTCGGCAGGCTCATCCCAGTGCTGGTCCAGCGTAGTGACTGCCCCTTTCAAAACGGCGAGAGGCTCCTCTAACAGTTTTTTCGTCAGACCATCGAATTCGGACTTTAACTGCAGGTTGAGTGCTTCGAAGCTCTTCCTGATGGCGTTCTGGAGATCAGCGATGGCCTGTGCTAGCAATTCGAACTCACTGGGTCCACTGTCCCAAAGACCCAATGCCTCTCCAATCGCTTTGGCCGACTGATAGTAGCCGTACACTCCAGAGGCGGTGCCGATGATCTTCTCGGCTGTTGCGACAGTGCTCGCATATTTTTTGAGACCGTCTTCTTTCTCTAGTAACTCACTAAGTTTCGCCATTTTTTTCTCCAACCCGTCGTTGTCACGCCTTTCAGTGCCGTGTTCTCGATCAAGGGGCCGACGTCTCATATCGTTCACGAATTCACGCTGGCCTCGAGTTCAGCGACGCGCTCGCGTAGCTCGCTGAGCTCATCGAGGATCTGGATGAACGTGTCCACAACGTCGAACTCGATGGGTAATGCACCCCTTAGCGCTACGGAGCTGGTGATAGTGGCCGCCAACGCCGTTCCTGCCAACAAGGTCGTTGTGCCGCCTCGTGCTGAGGAGCTACCGCCCGGCCGCGCCCTGTTGCTAACGCGATTCACACTTTCGGTTGACCAATCGCCCCACTTGATTGTCTTCTTTGCTATCGGAGCATGGACACTTACCGGCTTCTGATCTGCCCCCTGACTGTATCGTCCGCCATCCACCTGCAGACCTTCGTCGGTCTGATAGATCTCGCCGTGCGCCCAATCGTCAGTCGGGTGCTCGTCTGATAGAAGGAGCTTGTTTCCCTTCCCAACATGCAAGTTGCCTTCGTTCACATTCACTCCCCCAACAATAGTAACGGGACTGATGAAGTTCGGATCTTTCCGGATTATCCGAACCCCATTCAGGGTAATTCCGCCCGGGTAGTCGTTATTCCAATTCACAGTTAGTCCATCATTGAAGTCATGAACTAATGCACGCCTATACGGACTGTTGGTCTTTCGACGATCGGGATGGTCGAGCATTAGATCCCAGATCTGAGCCTTCAAGAAGCGGCCTTCCACGATGACGTAGTATTCGTCGAGTTTAATATCGCTGCTCATCTGATTCCTCCATGGATTTTGGCCGGGCGGCAACAGAAGCCGTCCGTGTTAGCTGAAGAGTTGTGTGCCGTGATTCTACTCGCCTGCACTGCGCAAGCGAGTTTGGGTCTCTATGGTCTCTTTCCAACGTGCGGCTTCACGAATGCGGAGCCGCAAAGTCTCGCCGGTCGAGAGCCACAGCAGCAGGCCGTCCTCGCCCAGCACATCGACCTGAAGGATCTGCTCGGCCGCGATGCAGCGCCGGTAGCGCCCGCGCAGGCTCCATCCAGAGAGCTCCAGGCCGTCGGCGTAGAGTCGTGCTCGTGCGCAGAACAGGGTCGGGTTGCGGAACGCAAAAGAACTGTTCAGGAGCGCCCGGGGACGATGTGCAGTCATCCAAGGAAGGCATGAGAGGTTGCGGTTTGTGACGGTCGCAACGTAGCACATGCCGGGGCGGAGGTGCAGGACAAAAGTCCGGCAGAGCCGGTCATGTCGGGTTTACCCTGGTGTTATGTCTTGGCTGTCCCGTACTGTGTGGACAAGCCGACTGTTCAGGAGGCCAGGAATAGCTCCGTAACTTGTCTCGCTTGGCTCGATAATATGTTGGCTATTTATCGAGGGGTGGTTGCAGGTAAACGTTCAGATCGCCATTGGGCATCACTTTGGCAGAGAGAAGGTGCATCTTAGCGGGTATCGTCTTAACACCCTGAGGAATACCGATCAGGGGATCGATCGCTTCCTTGTACAGGGCGTTGATGCCCGCTGCTTTTGCGAAAGCTGAGGTTGGCCAGGGTACGTGAGTATGAAAACTCGCATCAAATATTGAAGCCCAAATCGTTCCTTTCTCGCGGTCAAAGGCTATCTCAACCCTGAAACCAAGATTGCTGGTGGGATCAGGACCGACCGGGATGTCGATACCAACATCGACATGAATACGATAGAGTCGATTGCGTACCTTTGAGCCATCCCAGTGGTAGTCTGTCACCCCCGCGAGGGTAGGACCCTTCTTGATGTAGACATGAGAATCGGATTTGAGCGCCTTTACGATCTCTTCTTTGAGCGGCGCGAAGACCTCAGCGGCAGGTAGGCTGCCGATGGGAAAGTTTGTCAAGCCCGTAGCATGAGCGCCACCGTGCTTCCAGTAAACTACTCCATTCTCAAAATCCGAAAACATGTGCTTACTCCCTGCATAAGTAGGTAAAATATCGGATATAGGATAGCCGAGTTCTGGATTTTTCTCCCAACCGTTTTTAGCCCAATACTGGTCGATATGGCCATGGATCTCATGGGCGGATATGGAGGGCTTCCAGTAGATGGATCCCTTTTCACAATGATTATAGCGACCTATGCCATCGGGTGTGTTGGTTTCGTCGGTTGTTGGAAAGCCCAGCAAGCCTGCTTCCCAGCCCATCTGGCCAAATTTGCTTCGGATTGCGCCGTGCATTTCGAAGGCCTCTTTCGCCCCCTGCTTCCAAATAATCGCTCCCCCCTGAAATAGATTATAATGCCCCTTTGCACCACCACTGGAAGCTGATTCATCGGTCTTTGGGTAGCCGAGGAAGCTACGCTCCCACCCCAGCTTCGCCCATTTTGCCCGGATCAGGCCGTGAACCTCGTGGGCTTCGATCTGAGGGTGCCAGTAGATCGATCCGTGCTCATAATGGCGATAACGCCCCACCTTATCAGGGCAAGCTGTTTCACTGGAAGTTGGTTTACCTAAGAAGCCATTTGTTCCACCAAGACTAGCGTATTTACTGTCGATCTCACTCATAGTGAATCTCCTTTCATTTTGCTTGAAAATTAAGCCAAACGAAAAAGTTCAGCAGCAGGCCGTCCTCGTCCAGCACATCGACCTGAAGGATCTGCTCGGCCGCGATGCAGCGCCGGTAGCGTCCGCGCAGGCTCCATCCAGAGAGCTCCAGGCCGTCGGCGTAGAGTCGTGCTCGTGCGCAGAACAGGGTCGGGTTGCGGAATGCAAAAGAACTGTTCAGGAGCGCCCGGGGACGATGTGCAGTCATCCAAGGAAGGCATGAGAGGTTGCGGTTTGTGACGGTCGCAACGTGGCACATGCCGGGGTGGAGGTGCAGGACAAAGAGCCGGCAAAACCGGCCATGTCCGGGTTTACCCGGTGTTATGTCTCGTCTACCGTGTAGCGAGAGGGCGGGACGCCGTAGACCCGGCGGAATTGTTTGGAGAAGTGATCGGCGTCCTGGAAGCCGACGGCGTAGGCGACCTCAGCAATGGTGCTGACATGGGCTTCCAGCAGGTAGGTGGCCCGTTCCAGTCGGAGGCGTCGGATCAGCCTGCCGGGGGCTTCGCCTGTAACGGCGCGCACCCGCCGCGTGAGTTGGCGACTGCTCAGCCCCATCTCTGCCGCCAACATTTCGACGTTAAAGGTGGAATCTCCGAGGTGATCCTCGATGACGGCGAGTATCCGTTCCAGAAATGCTGCCTCCTCTGACGCTACGGCGATGCCGGCGGGTTCGACGCGGACCTCCCGGCTGAACTGCATGCGCAACTGCTGCCGCGTGGCAATCAGGTTGGCGACGCGCGCACGGAGTTCGCTCGCGCTGAAGGGCTTGGTCAGGTACTCGTCAGCACCGGTTTCGAGGCCGAGCACGGTGTCTTGCTCGTTAGCGCGGGCCGTGAGCAGGACAACGGGAATTGCGCGCAGCGTCTCGTCCGCTTTGAGGGCTCGGCAGAGCGCGTAGCCGTCCATCCGAGGCATCATTACGTCGCTGAGGATCAGGTCTGGTCGGTGCGCCTGTGCCTGCGCCAGCCCGGCCTCGCCATCGGCCGCCTCGACGACGCGGTAGCCCGGCTCCAGATGGCTGCGGAGAAAGGCCCGCACATCGGCGTTGTCTTCGACGATCAGGACGGTGGGCGCAGCGCTCGCCGTTTCAGCAACCACCGGCTCTGCCTTGCTCGAACCATCCGACGAGTCTTGCAGGAACACAGCCAGATCAGGACTTACGGCACCGCCTCTTGTCTGCCGTGTCGGTTCGTCTTGCCCGGGCTCTTCAAGCGGGAGCCGAACGATGAACGCAGACCCGAACCCCACCTCGCTCTCAACGAGGATCTTGCCACCGTGCAGTTCGATGAGTTCACGGGCCAGCGCCAGGCCGATGCCGGTGCCCTCATGCACACGCGTCGTGGAGCCGTCTACTTGCTCAAAGCGGTTGAAGATGCGGGCCAGATCCTCTCTGGGAATGCCCGGTCCGGTGTCCTTCACCGTGATTTCGATGAAGGTTCCATTGTCGACCGTGGTTTCCTGGAGCACGACCCACACCTTGCCCCCCTCGGGCGTAAACTTGAGCGCGTTGGAGAGAAGATTGCTGCTGACGGTCGAGAGCACCTCGGGATCAAAGTAGGCGGGCTGTGCCTTACGCTCGGACCGGAACTGGAGGGTGATTCGCCCGTGCTCGGCCAGTGGGGCAAACCCGCACACCAGCTGGTGCAGAAACGCGGCAAGGTCGCCCGGTTCCTGGTGCAGCGCCATCTGCCCGGCTTCCAGCTTCGTGAGATCCAGGAGCTGGTTGACAAGATGAAGGAGTTGCTGGGCCTGCCGAAGCATGAGGCGATGCTGCCGCCGCAACGCCTCGGCAGTGTATTTGCCAGCGAGGGCGTCTTGCAGCGGTCCGGTAATGAGCGTGAGGGGGGTGCGGAACTCATGGCTCAGATTGGCGAAGAAACGGTCTTTGGCCGCGTCCAACTCGGCCAACCGCCGGGCTTGTTCCTCCGTTTTTTGCTTCTCGGCCACCAGATCCCGGGTGCGCTCGGCCACCTCGCGGCGCAACGTGCGGGCATGGGCGCGCAGGCGCTGCACGCGCAGGCGGTAGCCAGCGAAGAGGACCAGCGCCAACCCGGCGGTCCAAAGCAGGGAGGCCCACCAGGTCTGCCACCACGGCTGCTGGATCGTGATGTGGACGGAAGCGCCTCCCTCATTCCAAACCCCATCGCTGTTGGCTGCCTTGACCCGAAACACATAGGTGCCCGGGCTCAGGTTCGTATACGTGGCCGTGCGTTGCGTACCCACGTAGTGCCAGTCCTCGTCGTAAGGCCCCAGCATGTAGGCATACTGATTTTTCTCCGGATGGCTGTAGTGTAGCGCCACGAAGTCGAAAGTCAGATCGCGCTGTTTATGGGAAAGCGTGATGGATTCCGTCTCGGAGAGGGGCGCACGAAGGGGTGCTTTTGGCCCGACTTTTACCGACCGGTTGAAGAGTTTGAAGTCGGTGAGGATGACCTGGGGAGGATGCGGGTTGTCGCGGATACGATCTGGGAAAAAGGCGTTGAGGCCGTTGACGCCGCCGAAGAAGAACTCGCCGCTTCGGCCTTTGTGATAGGCACCGACGTTGAATTCTTTGCTCTGCAAGCCGTCTTCCTCTCCATAGCGACGAAAGGTGTTCGTATCGGGGTCGTACCGGGCCAGGCCGCGGTGGGTGCTGAGCCAGAGGCGGCCCTGATCGTCGCCCAGAACGCCCCAGACCGTATTGCTGGGTAGCTCGCTGTTTTGCTCGGTAAGCCGGATGAAGCGACCCGTGTGGGTATCGAAGCGGTTGAGACCTCCGCTGGCGGTCCCGATCCAGAGGATGCCGGGCTCGTGCCTTCGCTCGTAGATGGCGGTAATCCCATTGACCGACAAACTGCCCGGATCGTCGGGATTATACGGATAGCGTGTGAACGTTTTCGTTTCGCGGTCGAAGCGATTCAGGCCGTTCCACGTGCCGATCCAGAGCCTTCCGGCACGGTCTTCATAGATCGCTCGAACGCTGTTGTCGCTGAGACTCTGAGGGGCATCGGGATTGGGGAGGTAGTAGGTGAAGATACCGGTTTCGCGGTCAAACTGGTTGAGTCCTCCCCCTCCCGTTCCTACCCAGAGCACCCCCGACCGATCTTCGTAGACCGTTTCCACATAATCACTGCTGAGGCTGGCCGGGGTATCGGGGTCGTAGCGGTAGTGCGCGAAGGTTTCTGTTCTGGGTTCAAACCGGTTGAGCCCGCCGCCCCAGGTGCTGATCCAGAGCACCCCTGTGTGGTCTTCATAGAGGGCGTTGACCGTATTGTGGCTCAGGCTGTGCGGATCGTCGGGGTCATGCTGATACTGCGTCAGGGTATGCGCCCGGCGGTCTAAACGGTCGAGTCCATTCTCTCGCGTCCCGATCCAGAGCACGCTGGAGCGGTCCTCATAGATAGCATGGATGAAGTCGCTACTCAGGCTGGGGGAACGGGTAGGATCATGGCGATAGTGCATAAACGGCTTGGCTTCCAGATCAACAAAGCTAAGCCCGCCGCCTCGCGTCCCGATCCAGAGCACGCCAGAGTGGTCTCCATAGAGGGTAAAGATGAAGTCGTTACTGAGGCTGGTTGGGTCGTTAGGGTCGTGCCGGTAGTGGGTAAAGATCTCCGTGTCGGGATCGAACCGGTTGAGGCCTCCGCCGCCTGTCCCTAGCCACAGCGTGCCCGTGTGGTCCGCGTAGATCGTACGGACGAGATCACTGCTTAGACTGGTAGGGTCGTCCGGATTGTGTTGGTAGTGGGTGAAAGTTTCAGTGGTAGGATCGAAGCGATTCAGACCGCCAAAGGTAGCCAGCCAGAGGAACCCATCTCGGTCTTCATGGATCGCCGGGATGACGTCATTGCTCAGGCTCTTAGGGTTGCCAGGATCGTGGCTGTAGTGAGTGAAGCTTTCCGTTTCGGGGTCAAAGCGATCAAGGCCTCCACCGCCGATACCCGTTCCTATCCATAACTGGCCTGCCCGATCTTCATAAATACATACTACATCATTATTGCTCAAGCTGGTGGGATCATCGCGATCGTGCTGATAGCGGGTAAAGGTCTCGGTCGTGCGGTCGAAGCGATGGAGGCCTCCCTGCCGCCCATGTACGCCAATCCAGAGCACGCCCTTTCGGTCCTCATAGATGACCCTGATCTGATTCTGGCTGAGACTGTTCGGATCGTCAGGGTCGTGGCGATAGTGGGTAAAGATTGCGGTCTTCGGGTCAAAGCGGTTGAGTCCGCTTTGTGTACCGATCCAGAGTATGCCCTCGCGGTCCTCGTGAAGGGGCCAGACCCAGTTGTGGCTCAGGCTATTGGTATCAGCCGGATCATATTTGTAGGTGGTGATGCGATAGCCATCGTACTTGTTGAGCCCATCGCCGGTACCGAACCACAGAAAGCCTTGCCGATCTTGCAGAA
>DATGCC010000914.1:0-2124 GCA_035312345.1 Rhodothermales bacterium | reverse complement strand
CTACGCGACACACTAGCTGTGTGGCAGGCAGGCGCATTGCCAGATGGCATTTATACCCTGCGTCTTGCTGCGACTATCCGCACGGGCGGTACCATCGAAGACCGCCGCCGGGTCTATCTGGACCGGACCCCGCCGGAGGTGACGCCCCGTATTTTCAACGCGGGCCTCATTTCGGGAAGGCACGGCATCGTAGCGGATGTAGCTACCGATGACCTTACCGATGTGCGCATGGAGGTGCAAACAGGGACAGAAACATTCACGGTGCAAGGGGAGCGCCGTGCCCGTGTACATGGTCTCTCGTGGAGCGACGAAGTCGGGAGAGGCGGTCCGGCGCAGGTTCGCATCATCGCGACCAACCGATCTGGTTTAGAAAGTGAGCTGACGGCATCTTTTGAGGTACCGCGACTGAATGCCAACACAGCGCTGTTTTCAGAAACTGCGCTTTCAGTACCACATGGGTATCTGCTGCCCCATGCAACCGACTTCGATCAGGACAACTTGCTCGAAGTGACACTAAACCGGTACGAGGAGGGATGGATTGGCGACACGCTCGCCACTTATGAATGGGACGGTGGCGATTTTCGCCCGGCACAAAAGCTGGTCGCCAATGTCATTCCTCGCGATGTGGGCGACTCGGACGGTGATGGCTTACAGGAATTGTTAACGCAGGTGGCAGCAGCTACCCTGTTGCTAGAGCAGGAGGCGGCAATTACGTATCCCGCTGACGTGAGCTTTGTTGATACCACGGGGCTGAGTGATCCCTTTGCTGATAATGCCGCCTTTGGCGCATTGCTGACCGATCTCGATGCCGACGGACGCGGCGAAATGCTGGTTCATAACACGAAGCAGTGGCGCGTGCTCGAATATGCAAACGGTCAGTACACGGATGTCCTCCGGCTCGACAATCCTACAGCGGCGGCCAACAGCGAGATCACACAAAACGAATTTCAGCAGCCCCTCGCCATCGAGAACGATTTTGACGGCGATGGACAGCGCGACCTGCTCGTGGGGGATGGCGACGGCGACTGGATCATCTACGAAAACACCGGCGACAACACGATGGCGTCGGTGTGGACCTACGAAACGCCGCGCTACAATGCGGGCGCACGCTTTGGCAGTGGCGATTTCGATGGCGATGGCGTAATCGAATTTGTGACCTACACCCAGAACTGGACGCAGCCCACCAGCGCAGGCGAACGCGAACCAGATATTGGCCTCTACTACTTCTGGGACTCGGTAGGCAATGATCGATACACGCTGGTAGATAGCCTGCCTATGCCGGGCTTGCTCTCGCGCCATGGCTCGATGACAACTGCGGATTTTGACAGCGATGGGCGGGATGAACTCGTGCTGGTCAACGCGCCTGATCTGTACGTATTCAGTTTTGATGCTAACTTGCAACGTACTTTGCGCTACCATCGAAGGAGCATGTCGGATACCAAAACCGATGGGATGCGGAGCGTAGCCATGGTCGCTGCAGATTTCGACAGCGATGGAGTGCCTGATCTGGTTGCCGCAGGTGCCGATGAACGTCTGCACCACTTTGTGTTTGATGCGGTGGCGGCTACCCAACCTCCGCCTGTGTGGGAGCGGGCCTTTGCCCTGAATGCTCAGACCGTTTTTCTGTCGTGGCATGCTACGGGTGCTGACTCGGTAGCCGTGTACGCGGGTGCTCCTGGCACACCATTTGATTTATTCGCTACGGGTAGCAGCCGTGATTCGCTGAGCATTCCGCAACATGCAGCAGCACAGTTTGCATTAAGAGGCTGGTATGGGGGTGTCTTGTCTCCGCTTTCGGAGGCGCGTAGAGTGCGGCTACATGCGCCAGCCGTCATCTTAGACATAGCCTATCCGGCCGCACAAACGGTTGAATTGATTTTTTCAGAGCAGCTTCAACCTGAGATTTTGCCGGACCAGTTTTTGTTTGAGGGTACATCACCCATTGCCGCCTTGCTGGCGCGAGGAAACCAGTCCGTCGTGCTCCGCTTTGAGGAAGATATACCGCAGCAGGGCAGGCTCCAATGGATGGGCCTGGAGGATGCAGAAGGCACGCCTGTAGGACAGCACGCGGTGGATCTTTCTTTTCCGGTTGCGACAGAAGGAAGCCTCTTCATCGTGCAATCC
>DATGCC010000913.1:0-4673 GCA_035312345.1 Rhodothermales bacterium | reverse complement strand
AGGGCCTGCATGCAGGACGAAAACGTCTCGGTGCGGCCATACCAAGCTAAGAGGCTTCCCCGGCCCCTCGAACGACTGCGTAAGGCTCATGCGCTCACCGGCTGGCACAGTCCATGCAGCCGAGCGCGACCTTACGCGGATCCAAGGAATCTCGTGGGACTATAGGCGCTTTGTTGTACCTATGTTGTACCTACTAAAACGCAATTCTTTACAAAATAAGGATTTGCAAAGGGCTTGTGTGGGCGGTGAGGGATTCGAACCCCCGACCTTCTGGGTGTAAACCAGACGCTCTAAACCAACTGAGCTAACCGCCCATATTTATTTTGGATTGCGGATTTTGGATTGAAGAAAGCGAATGCGTTCAGCCCGAATAATCCAAAATCAAAAATCCCCAATCCGAAATCGACGGAGCGGGAAACGGGACTCGAACCCGCGACCCTCAGCTTGGGAAGCTGATGCTCTACCAACTGAGCTATTCCCGCCAGGAAAGGGTGATGGTACGCTCGTTTTTAGTGAAAGTCAAGCAAATATCTTGCGATTGGGGCGCTATTTTGTATCTTAGCTGTCCTCTGCGGGCTGAAGAGGCCGGGTCTTGAGCAACAAGCCCCGGGTGCTCGCGTTAAAGCCATCCTCACGCTAGAAGATCCTTTAGACTTTAGTAAGAACCGATGAAACGTACGTATCAACCCAGCCGCCGCAAGCGCAAGAACAAGCATGGCTTCCGTGCGCGGATGAGTTCGAAGAATGGTCGCAACGTGCTGGCGCGCCGCCGCAAGAAAGGCCGCAAGCGCCTCAGCGTCAGCGACAATTCCCCCGGCAAATAAGCCCGACGAGGCCCACCATTCGCCGCAACACCTTCCCGCGCGTCGCCCATCTTAAAAGGCGGCGCTTAATTCGTCCCCTCTTCGATAGGAGCCGCGACGATGTGGGGACGGTGACCGCCGGTTGTATCCGGCTATTGTTCAGGGCAGTGCCTCGGACGGAAACAGGGCAGTCGGTACCGGTGCAGGTTGGTTTTGCGCCGGGTCGCACGCGCACTGCCGTCGAACGGAATCGTATCAGACGCCTTCTGCGAGAGGTCTACCGGGTGCATCAACATGCGCTGGTAGACCTCTTTCTACATCGTTCCGAAACGCTTACGGTGATGATTCTTTTTCGCGGCAAGGTGGCGAAGGGAGACACCTGTATTGGGCAGGATTTGCCGAGGGCACTGGAACGGCTCGCCGCACAGGTGAATTGTCGGTGAGCAGTGGAACTGCCCTGACGACCTTCCGTAACGACATGCTTACATTGCTCGTGCCAACCGCTTGGGGAGCAGGGATCTAGCCCCGCCATTTATCTGAGAGAATACCGTGGATCGGAACGTTGTCATTGCGACGGTGCTCATCGGCCTCATCATGTTTGTGTGGCTGTATTTTTTGACACCGCCCCCGCAGCCACAGCCTGTAGGCGAAGAGCAGGCCATTGTTGATACGCAGGTGGTGGCGCAACCGGAGCCAGAAATCCCGCAGGACGAACTCGTCACCGCGCCACAAACCACCATTTCGGCTACCGATTCCGTCATGGCGGCGGCCCAAGAGGGCGAGGCCCAACTCATCACGGTCGATTCCGACTTGTACCAGGCGCAGTTCTCGACGAAAGGGGGCACGCTCGTTTCCTTCGTGTTGAAAGAATACTTCAAGTTCGACCAGGAGACGCCCGTCCAACTCGTTGATTCGTCGGCGGCTGGCGCACTTAGCATGGTCTTCACGACGCCTACCAGCCACCTCATCGATACCCGCACGCTGTTCTTCGAGCCGAGCTTCAACGACGACACGTTGCGTGTGACAGAGGCCGGAGCCAGCCTGAGCTTTGAAACCAAATTGGGCTCCGGCACCATCCGCCAGACCTACACCTTCACGCCCGAAGAGTACGATGTGGGGCTGCGGATTGAGCAGATCAACCCGTCCGCGTTTCAGACGGACGATGGCTACGAATTGGCCTGGAACGGCGCGTTGCCCTTCACCGAGTCCGCAACAAACCGGAAAGAGGAAGCTATCAAGCTGGGTGCTTATGCCCGAAGCGGCGGGGAGGTCGAAGGCATCGCGCTGGACAGCGACACATTTGAGGAAATGACCCTGCGCGGCGACGTCTCGTGGATCGCGGTCAAAAACAAGTATTTCACCGCCACGGTGATGCCAGAAACACCTGCGCGGGAGGCCGAACTCGTAGGCGAGCGCTTCGGCGAACTGGACGATCCGGGGTTGCGCGAGAGCTACCGCGCCAGCCTGCTGATGCCTGCACCGACTGCTGAGGCCGACGAATTCACGATGTACCTTGGCCCGCTGGAGTTCTACCGCATCTCGAAATTCGACCGGGGTCTCTATGGCATGGTCGATTATGGCTGGGATGCGTTCGCGTGGATGACGCGGCCCCTCGCCAAGTTCATCTTCATCCCCTTCTTCACGTTTCTGAGCGGCTTCATCTCGAACTTCGGATTGGTGATCATCATCTTCGCCATCACGATCAAGATGCTGCTCTACCCGCTGACGAAGACGTCGTACCGCAGCATGGCGCGGATGCGCGAGTTGCAGCCCCTGATGCAGGAAATCAAGGAGAAGTATGCGGACGACCCGCAGAAGCAGCAGGAAGCGACGATGAAGATGTACCGGGAGCAGAAGGTCAACCCGCTGGGTGGCTGCCTCCCGATGCTGTTGCAATACCCCATTATCATCGCGCTGTGGCAGTTCCTGCAGCAGTCTATCGAGATTCGGCAGCAGGGCTTTCTCTGGGCCAACGACCTCTCCGCGCCCGATGTCATCCTCAACCTGCCATTCACCATTCCTTTCTATGGTGATTACGTGGCGGGCTTCACGCTGCTGATGGGGCTTTCGCTGGTTGTTCAGATGCGGGTACAGGCCACGCCAACCGCAGGCATGCAGGGCAAGATGCTGATGTACTTCATGCCGATCATGCTCTTCGTCATCTTCAACAGCTTGCCGTCTGGCCTGAGTCTCTACTACCTCTGCTACAATGTGATCACCGCCATCCAGCAGAAGTACATCAACCATCAGTTAGAAGTTGAAAAAAAAACGGAGGCGGCGAGCGGGAACGGTAAAGGCAGCAAAAAGGACGCCCGCACTGCCAAACTTTCGCGCAACGGTAAGGCCAAGAAAGGAGGCAAGAAGGTGCGCACCTGAGCGCGTAAAACGTGAAACGCAAAACGTGAGGGTGCCGGTCGATTGACCTTGTAGCGCCCTCACGTTTTTTGTTGGATGTTATTTTTCTAGGCGATGACCCCTGTGGCAGACACGATAGCAGCACTGGCAACCGCACGCGGACGGGCGGCACTGGCTATCGTACGGCTGTCTGGCCCGAAAGCTATCGAGATCACAGCGGCGTGCTTTCGGGGAAAGGACCTTTCAACAGCCGATTCGCATACGGCGCATGTCGGCTTTATGCAGACGCCCGATGACGAGGACATTGATCAGGTAGTGGTGACGGTTTTCCGGGCACCGCGCTCGGTGACGGGCGAAGATGTCGTCGAGATCTCCTGCCACGGCGGCGATTTTGCGCCGACGCTGATTCAGGAAACACTTGTCCATCACGGAGCCCGGCTGGCTGAGCCGGGCGAATTCACGCAGCGCGCTTTTCTGAACGGCAAGATGGACCTGGCCCAGGCCGAGGCGGTCGCCGATCTGATTCATGCGTCATCGTCGCGGGCGCACCGGGTGTCGCTAACCCATTTGCAGGGTCGCTATTCAGATTGGCTGGGGCGGCTTCGCGACGAACTGCTCGAACTCTGCGCCTTCATCGAGCTAGAGCAGGATTTTTCTGAGGAAGATGTCGAGTTTGCCGACCGGGACCGACTCGAAAGGCTGCTGGACCGCGCCGACAAGCTGCTGTCGGATTTGCTCGATTCCTATCAGTTGGGAGAACTCTTGCGCGATGGCGTGCGCGTGGTTATCGGCGGGCGGCCCAACGCAGGCAAATCAACGTTGTTGAACACCCTGCTAGGCCGCGACCGCGCCATCGTCAGCGCCACGCCCGGTACCACCCGCGATGAGATCGAAGCCGACACTGAGATTGAAGGCATCCGCTTCCGATTTATCGACACGGCAGGGCTGCGGGAAACGTCCGACGCTATCGAGGCCGAAGGCGTCCGCCGCGCCCATCGCTCCATCGAACACGCCGACATTCTGCTCTACGTCTACGACCTCGCCGAGGGGCTGAACGCGATGGAAACGGCATTTCTGGAATATGTCACCGCCCGCCCCGATTTCAAAACCATCTTGATCGGCAACAAGCGCGACAAAGTGGAGGCGGTGCATGACCCGAACTTCGGCAGCCTCTCTTTCGTTGCCATCTCAGCCAAAGATGGCAAGCACGATGTGGAGGCGCTCGGTGACCTCATCCAGTTGCTGCTCGACAGCGTGGCGCATGGTCTGAGTGAAGCCGATGCCTCGCCCGTGGTGATGAACCAGCGCCACCGCCAGCATCTGCACAAGGCCCTGGACGCTGTGCATGCCGCCCGGCAGGCCCTCGACACCGGCCTCAGCGGCGATATGCTCACACTCGACCTCCGCGCTGCCCTCCACGAACTCGGGGCTATCACCGGCGAGATCACCAACGAAGACGTGCCCGACCAGA
Source organism: Rhodothermales bacterium (assembly GCA_035312345.1). Taxonomy (GTDB): domain Bacteria; phylum Bacteroidota; class Rhodothermia; order Rhodothermales; family DATGCC01; genus DATGCC01. Next base: position 44 of record DATGCC010000913.1, on the reverse strand, counting down.
TTTTCTCACGCTTTTGTATTGGGAAATAAGGAAAGGATCATGGC
>DATGCC010000912.1:0-2469 GCA_035312345.1 Rhodothermales bacterium | reverse complement strand
GGAAGAGCGTGCCAGAGAGTAGCGTCGCCAGCCGCCCGCGGGTGGGCACGACGCCGACATCGACCGCGTACTCCGCATCGCTGGTACCGAACGTGTTGACAGCGAGGCGGGGCGCGACCTGCGGATTCTTGGTGATGATATTGATGACGCCGCCCATCGCCTCGCTCCCGTAGAGCGTAGACATCGGCCCTTTGATGACTTCCACCTGCTGAATCAGCGACGGGCTGATGCCGTTGAGACCGTAGACCGTCGCTAGGCTGCTCATGATGGGCATGCCGTCGATAAGCACCGCCGTGTAGGGGCCGTCCATCCCGTTGATGCGAATGTTGTTGGTGCCACAGACGGCGCAATCCACCTGCTGATAAAGCCCGTTAACGTTTTCCAGTACCTCCATCACATTCGCTGTCGGAATCTTCTCCAGATAGCGTGGCGAAACCACGTTGACCTTCACCGGCGACTCTTTGACGAAGGTTTCTATCAGCGTGCCCGTCACCGTGATGCCGTCCGTTTCCAGTATCGCTTCTTTCAGGTCGAAGTGGATTGTTCGGGTTTCTCCGTCGGCCAGCGTCATGGTCTCCTCCGCCGTCTGAAAGCCCACCGCCGAGGCCACAATGGTGTGCGTGCCTGCCGGAACGTTTACAATGCGAAAGCGGCCATCTAGGTCAGCCGCCGCGCCGTAGGTTGTCCCTCGCACCCCGACCGAGGCAAACGGCACCGGCTCGCCGTCCGTAGTGACTCGTCCGGTAAGGATGGCCTGGGCCTGGACGCCCAGCGGGAGCAAGCTTCCCAGCACGAGGCTAACAAGAAGTAATCGGGTGAAGGGTAACATGGGACCATGTGTGAAGTGATAAGAATAATATTTTTAGCCAAGACTAAAAATAAAGTTTCATCGTTCTTTGAAAATATCAGATTGCTAGGGACAAGGCACCTTCACTATCCACTATCTGTTACCGCCCATTCACAAACCGGATACGATACCACGCTATTGGGTCTTGCATCTCCAAAAGGGAGTCGGTATTGTTAGAGAATTGCGGAGCCGGAGCGAGGTGTGAGCCGGATGGTCGCATCCTGGATCGTTTCACCTAAGCGAGGAAAATCAATGCGAAAGCTTATTTCAGGCCCTCTTTTTCTCTTTGTCATGTTGCTAGCAGCCACGCCAGCGCTGGCCCAGGACGCCCATGTAGTAGACGAGGCCGAGTTGCATGAGGCCGTCGTCAATCAGGCGGACACCGAGACCCAGCAGCGCGAAGCGATTCGGACGCTGCTTCAGCGCAAGGAAGTCCGCGACATTGCCGAGAACCACGGGCTGGACATCGTGAAAGCCAAGAATGCCGTGTCGATGTTGCAGGGGCCGGATTTGGCGCGTGTCGCTGCCCAGGCCAGCCAGGTCAACATGCAGTTGGCGGGCGGGGCCGATCAGATCGTTATTGGCACTACGACCCTGATTATCATCCTGCTGATCATCATCATTCTAATCTTGCTTTAACGCCGATCTGATGAGAAGGCGAAGGAGTCGGAGGGCGGTTGTCGGCAGGGCAGCCGCCCTCCCTATGTTTATAGGTTTGGCAGTGTTTGTAGGCTTGAGGTTGCTGGTTAACCAGGCCACTGCGCAGCCCGTCGATACGCTCGCGGTGCTGGACGTGCCGTACGTGGCGCAGAGTGAAGCGTTGTGCGGCGGCGCGGCAGCGGCCATGGTGATGCGCTACTGGGGCGCGCAGGGCATCAACGCTGAGGACTTTGCACCGTACGTCTCCAGCGACGCAGGCATCCGCACAGGGGATCTGGTTGTGGCGCTCGACAGCCTCGGCTGGCAAACCTATCCCTTTCGCGGTACGGCAGCCGATGTGCAAGGTCATCTGAAACGCGGTCGCCCCGTGGTAGCGTTGCTCGAAGTCGCGCCACAGCGGTATCACTACGTGGTTGTCATTGCATGGGGTGAGAGCGGCGTGCTTTATCACGATCCCGCGGCGGCTCCCAGCCGCGTCTTGCCACTGGCTCAATGGGAGGAGCAATGGCAGGCTACGGGCTATTGGACCTTGCTATTGCTGCCTCCCGCCGAAGAAACAACTCCAGCCGACACCACGACGACAACTCCTGCTGCGATGGGCGCTGACGAGGACCAACCCTGTGCTCGGCAGGTCGCGCAGGCCATTGCGCAGGCATACAGCGGGCAACTCGACGACGCCATGACCCAACTGGCCGCTGCCCAGACACAGTGCCCCAAAGAGGCGGCAGCTTTTCGAGAGGCGGCGGCGATCCGGTTTAAACAGGCCCGCTGGATGGAGGCGGAGCGGCTGGCCGAACAAGCCCTGGCGCGGGATTCCGAAGATGCGTATACCTGGCGGTTGCTAGCCGCCACGCGGTTTCTGAGTGAGGACAGGACGGGAGCGCTGCATGCCTGGAACCAACTCGGTGAGCCGCAGATCGACCTCATTCAGATCGAAGGCCTGGATCGCACACGCTACACTG
>DATGCC010000911.1:0-2302 GCA_035312345.1 Rhodothermales bacterium | reverse complement strand
GCAACGGTATGGGTTTTAGGATGATTGCAGCTACACGCGTCGGGCTGGTCGCAGCTGCAGGAGGACGAGTGGTCATCGGGCAGAGTCGTTGCAAAGGTGATGCCGTGCTCGCGGGCGGCGTCGTGTGCCAGCGGCGTGATGAGCGCGTTGGGAGCCAGTTGCAGGGTCGTCTGGCCAGCTTGTGCGGCTTCGAGGACGTGCGCTTCGGTGATGAGTTGTCGCTTTGCCATGCCGACAAACTACGGCATGTAGAGGGAAGAGGGAAGCGGGAAGCGGGAAGAGGACGAGATTGTTCAAAGCATCCTCATCCTGCCCTCCTTTAAATTAACGGCGTATCAGCCAGTCGGCGGGGTTGAAGGGCGCGCCGTTTTTGAAGAGGGCAAAGAAGATCCCGGCTTGCTTCGGCTCGGCGTCGGTCCCGGCGCGACCGATGACCTGCCCGGCCTTCACCTGTGTACCCTCGGCGACGTACACCATCGAGAAGTTGCTGTAGACGCTCTGGTACTCGCCATGCTGGATGGCGACGTAGGTGCCAAACTCAGGTAACACCGACACGCCCAGCACCACACCGTCGAACACGGCCCGCACCTCGGCCTGTGGCTTGGTGGCGATCAGGATGCCAGGGTTAGGCGTCTTGGTGCCATGCACCGGGTTGACGATGTCGCCAAACGGCTCGACGACGGCTCCGGTGGAGGGCCACGGTAGTTTGCCTTTGTTCTGTGTGAACGACCCTGTCAGGTTGGTAAAGGCCACATCTTCTGCCGGGTTGCTGGTGACGCGCTCGCGGCGGCGGGCGGTCTCGGCAGCAATCATTGAACGGATGCGGTTTTCCAGGTCAGACGCGGCCTTGCGCTTTTCGGCAATATCACTCTGAATATTTGATTTCTGGCTCTGTAGCTCCTTGATGACGCCCTGGCGGCTTTGCTGGAGCGTTTTCATCTTGCGCTGTTCCTCCTGGGCCTGCTGGAGTAACAACTGCGTCTGGACCCGCGCCTCTACCAGTTTGGCGCGGCGGTCTTCCAGTTCTTTGGCAGCCGATTCGATGGCCTGGAGCTTGGCACGGCGCTGGTCGGCGAAGCGGTTGAGGTAGCGCACGCGGATCAACATCTGGTTGATCGAACTCGCCGACAGGATCAGCGCCAGGTCGTGCAGTCGCCCGTATTTGTAGGCGTGGACAGCGTGGTGTTGGTACTGCGTTCTCATCTCATCCAGGTCCACCTCGAACTGCGCCATGGCTTCCCGAAGCGAGTCGCTGGAGGCGGCCAGTTCGTCGAGGCGGGTTTCATAGCTGGAGGTCAGTTCGCCCCGGATCGCCAGTTCGCGGTCCATGCTACGGAGCGTTTCCATGGTGGCCTGCTCGGCCTGGGTGGTTTCTGAGAGGCGGCGCTCGGCCAGTGTGATTTGCTCGCGCAGTTCGCGGAGGCGTTCTTCCGTAGAAACCCGGTCTGAGACTTGCTGTACGCGCTGGGCTTGGGCGGGCAGGGCCAGGAAGAGTCCCACCAGCAAAAGCCAGCAAAGTTGTCTGTATTTATTTTGAAGAGCCATGTTGTTCATCCACCAAAATCCGCTTTGCCGAATCGTTCACGCGGAGGTCGAAGGCGAGGTCGGTGGTGTTGAGCGTCAAGTCGCGATAGTAGACCATGATACGCGTATCGTCCAGCGGGCGCTCCAGGTTAATACGGCGGGGGAGAAAGAGGCCCCCAATGAGGTCGAAGTCAGAAAACGTGCGTGTTTCAAGCATATCGCCGCTGGGGGTGCGCTCTTCGTAACGCACCACGCGCCAGACGGTCGGGTCGATGGTGTATTGATACCGTCCTGATGGATCACGCAATTGGTACAGCGCGCTGTCCGCTGTCACCTCCCAATCAATGTTTCCGTCAGGCACATTGAAGCCGAGGAGTGTCAGAAACACATCTTCGCCCGTGAGCGAGGCGGGGAGGAAGGAGGACGCATAGGCGAGCGAGCCGTAGGTCAACTGCTTCTTGATTCGGTCGTAGACGTAGAAGCTGTCCGGCGTAATCAGCACACGGGCGGCCTCAATGCCCAGACCTGGACTCAGCGACATGTAGAGCGAGTCGCTACGCCGCTGGTTGAGGTCCGCCGAAAGGCTGGCGCTCTGCTCCGGCGTGCGGATCGTCAGGCTGGTCTTGGCTTTCAGCGTCGAAAGCGTATCTGCCGCAGGCGTATCCACGTTTTGCTGGATCTGTGCCAGCGTGTGGTTTGGAAACGCATCCGGCAGATCCGGTCGGTCCGCCAACTCCCGCGAGCCAGAGCACCCGGCGAGCCAGATTGTGGCGAGAAG
>DATGCC010000910.1:0-21739 GCA_035312345.1 Rhodothermales bacterium | reverse complement strand
TTGCTTGTAGTTGTGTTTGCCGTGGTGCTTGCGAGGCGACACAGCGATTGGCTACGCGTGCAGGGGGGGCGGGTGCGGCGCTGGCTTTCTGTGCATGCGCCTCGGGTCTGGCAATTCGTGCGCTATCGCTTTTCGAGGGAGGCATGGTATGGTCTCACGCTCACCATGGCGTTTGTGCTGTGCGTCGGGATGATCTGGCTGTTCATGCAGGTCACCGAAAGCTGGACCGCTGAGGGCGTGCTGTATCAGTTCGATCGGTCGGTTAACGAACAGATCCAGGGACTGCTAAGTGATAACACAATCCAGGCCATTGCGCGGTTGACCTATCTGGGCGACGGAGAGTTTGCCATTATGGCCTCGGTGGTGTTAATCATAACTTTTATCGTACAGAAGAGGTGGTGGCGGCTGCTGGCGTTGTTTACCATCCTCGGGCTGGGCAACGCGGTGATGTGGACGCTGAAATGGCAATTCGACAGGACGCGACCCGATGGTTTTATCACGATGCCCACGAGTTCCAGTTTTCCGAGCGGGCACTCGTTCGTGGCGATGGTGCTCTACGGGTTTTTGATCTTTCTGGTCTGGCAGGTCGTAAAAAGCCGTGTATGGCGCGTGGTGCTTACGACGGCGTTGGTGCTCATTATCCTGATGGTCGGGTTGAGCCGGGTATTGCTGAGTGTCCACTGGGTCTCTGACGTGCTCGGTGGGTTTACCATCGGGCTGGCGTGGCTTATCTTCGGCATTGTCGTCACGCGGGCCCTTCGGGATTTGTATGCCTATCGGCGGCGTTAATCACGCGTATTCAATAGGACGTTTCTTTTCACAGAGATTATTAAAGAAAGTATGTTGCTTTCCAAGAGTTGTGAATATGGGCTGCGGGCCTCGTTCTATCTCGCCACCTTGAAGAAGGAGGGATATGTCTCTATTGGCGAGATCAGCGATAAACTGAACATCTCGTTTGCTTATCTGACAAAAATCTTCCAGAAGCTGACGCAGGCGAACCTGATGACCTCCTTACGAGGGCCTAAGGGGGGCGTGGCGCTGGCGCGCCCAGCCAGCCAGATCACCCTGATGGACATAGTGAAGGCCATTGATGGCGATGATCTGTTTACGCAATGTATACTCGGTTTGCCAGGTTGTGGCAATAGAAAACCGTGCCCGCTACATGAGGCGTGGGGCGAAGAACGCGCCCGGCTCGCGACGATCTTTAAGGAGAAAACGCTCCAGAGCATCGCCCAGGATCTGGAAGATTTTGATCTCTGGCTGGTGATCTTTCCCGATTGATGAAGAAAGCATGAGATGTGCCCTTCGGACTTGACGAATTTGAATCTTCAATCGATATTTAGGATAAAAGAGTACGAAAACCTCAATGTGGTCAAAACGCTGTACATACGCCCTCCGCGCCACGCTGTATCTGGCCGCGCAACAGCAGGACGGCTACGTGCCTATCCGGCAGATCAGCGATCAACTGGATATTCCGTACGCTTACCTGACGAAGGTGCTGCAAGAACTCATACGGCGCGGCTTGTTGCAGTCCCTGCGTGGTCCGCACGGGGGGGTGGCGCTGGCGCAACCGGCCCACACCATCGCGTTGAGAGACATCATCGAGGTTATCGACGGCGCTGGCTTGTTCACCGAATGTGTGCTGGGCCTGCCGAAATGCGATGCCGCTGCGCCCTGCTCGCTCCACAACCAGTGGAAGCCCATCCGCCACAGCATCGGCACGATGCTGTCACAGACCGCGCTCGACGATATAGCCGATCAACTGGCTATCTGGGAGCGCAAACAGCAGGATTCAGAAGAAGGCGTATCCGACGCCCCTTTTTTTGAATCTATTTAAGACAAAATACTCCTAAAAACATAATCATGAAAACGCGATCCCTCATACAGCGCCTCCTGCCTTTGCTCGTTATAGGCGTGCTGCTCATCAGCCTCTCGGCGTGCAGCAGCGACACGGACACATCCAATAACACGGAAGAAGAGGCCAACTCGTCGCAAACGGGCGGGCTGTCCGAAGCCGAACTAGAAAACGGCATTGGGCCGGTCGAGAGCGTTACGCTCAGCGATAAAATCGACGAGGAGTTGGAGGAGCGGGGCGAAGAGATCTTCAAGAGCAAGTGCGCGGCCTGCCACAAGCTGGAAGAGCGCTATGTGGGTCCGCCGCTCAGCACCGTGCTGAGCGACCGCACGCCCGAGTACGTGATGAACATGATCCTCAACCCGGACGAGATGATCAAGAAACATCCCGAGGCGAAGGCGATGCTGGCCCAGTACCTGACGCCTATGCCCAACCAGAACCTCACGGAGGACGAAGCTAGGGCCGTTTTGGAATACCTCCGCGACCACCAGGAAGAAGAGGGAGAAGATGACGAGGAAGAGGAATCAGAAGATCACTGACCTCTCACCCGCTCTCCCCTTAGATACCCTTACCTCCATCAAACAGAGCATCACCATGAATACCCTCACCAGAAACCTCCTGCTCGGCATCGGAGCCATCCTGCTGGCCGGTGCTACGCTCTTTGCGTGCCAGACCGCCGGTACCCAGCGCGTCGGCGACAGCGACGCGGCGCAAAAAGTCTATCTGCCGCCCGGCGAACACGATGAGTTCTACGCGTTCATGTCCGGCGGCTTCAGCGGCCAGCTTACCGTCTATGGCCTGCCTTCGGGACGGCTGTTGAAGACGGTCCCGGTGTTCTCGCACTTCCCGGAGAACGGCTGGGGCTACACCGAAGAGACGAAGAACATGCTCAACACGTCGTACGGCTTTGCCCCGTGGGACGACGCCCACCACCCCGAACTCTCGATGACGGATGGCGTGCCGGACGGACGCTGGATCTTCATCAACGGCAACAACACCCCCCGCGTAGCCCGCATCGACCTGACTGAGTTTGAGACGACAGAGATCCTCGAGATTCCCAACTCGGCAGGCAACCACGGCTCGCCCTTCATCACGCCAGACTCGAAGTATCTCGTCGCCACCACACGCTTCAGTGTGCCCGTGCCGAACCGCGACATGCCCATCGATGAGTACAAAGGCAACTTCAAAGGGATGCTCTCCTTCATCCGTGCCGACCAGCCGGGCGATATGGATGTAGCGTTCCAGGTGCTTGTACCGGGCTATAACTACGACCTGGCGCACTCCGGCAAAGGCCCCTCGTATGGCTGGATGTTCTTCACTTCGTACAACAGCGAGGAAGCCAACACGCTGCTAGAAGTCAACGCCTCGCAGAATGACAAGGACTTCATCGCCGCCGTCAACTGGCAGCGGGCCGAGGAATGCATTGAGGCAGGCAACGCCCGGCAGATGCCCTCGCGCTACCTCCATAACTACATGGACGAGGCCCACATTGCACAGACCGAAGAGAAGACGAGCGTGACGGTTTTGGAACCAGCGAACTGCGAGCAACTGGTCTATTTCCTACCCACGCCCAAAAGCCCCCACGGCGTCGATGTAGACCCGTCGGGCCAGTACATCGTCGCAGGCGGCAAGCTGGCGACGGTGATCCCAGTCCACTCGTTCGAGAAGATGCAGCAGGCCATTGCCAACGAAGACTTCGAGACGGTCATCGATGGCATCCCGGTGCTCAACTATGAGTCGGTTATCGCGGGTGAGGTAGAGAACCCCGGCCTCGGGCCGCTCCACACCGAGTTCGACGGCAAGGGCTTTGCCTACACGACAGCGTTCATCTCGTCCGAGATCGTCAAGTGGGAGTTGGGCACGTGGCAAGTAGTGGACCGCATCCCGGTCTACTACTCGGTGGGCCACCTGATGATACCGGGTGGAGACAGCCAGCAGCCAGCAGGCAAGTACCTGGTGGCGCTCAACAAGATTACCAAAGACCGCTACCTGCCCACCGGCCCGGAACTGGCTCATGCCGCCCAACTCATCGACATCAGCGGCGAGAAGATGAAGATGTTGCTCGACTTCCCGACGATGGGCGAGCCGCACTACGCGCAGGCCATCGCCGCCGACATGATCAAGGACAAGCAGGTCCAGATGTATCCGCTGGAGGAGAACACCAATCCGTACGGCATCAAGGGCGAAGGCGAGGCCCGCGTCGAGCGTGACGGGAATGAGGTCCACGTCTACATGTCCACGATCCGCACGCACTTCGCTCCAGACAACATCGAAGGCATCCAGGTGGGCGACAAGGTGTACTTCCACGTCACCAACCTGGAGCAGGACTGGGACATCCCGCACGGCTTCGCCATCCTCGGTATGAACACCGCTGAACTGCTGATCATGCCGGGCCAGACGCGCTCGCTCATCTGGGAGCCTAAGACGGAAGGCGTCTATCCGTTCTACTGCACAGACTTCTGCTCGGCACTCCACCAGGAGATGCAGGGCTACGTCCGCGTATCGAAAGCCAGCAACAACGTCCCGCTGGCCTTTGGCACGGGGAATTGAGTGTGTGAGTGTGGGTGTATGGGGGCAGACAGACGACACGCCTGCTCCCATACACCCAGCCACCCATACACCCATCCAATCCAACAGACCCATGAGTACACGATCACGCATATTGCTGGCACTGGCCTCGCTGCTGCTGGTACTGATGTACCTCTTCCCGATCTGGAAAATCACGCTGGACGCTCCGCAGTATCCCGAGGGCATCGGCATGTTCATCTGGATCGACACGGTCACCGGCGTGAAGGAGCACGACCTACAAAACATCAACGGCCTGAACCACTACATCGGGATGCAGCGCATTGAGCCGGACGCCATCCCCGAACTCAAGATCATGCCGTGGGTCATTGGTTTCCTGATCGGGCTTGGCTTGGTAGCGGCGGCGAGCGGGAAACGATGGCTTCTCTACTCGTGGGTGGCCCTTTTCCTGATAGCCGCTGTGACAGGCATGGTGGACTTCTACCTCTGGGAATACGACTACGGTCACAACCTGGACCCGACCGCCGCCATCCGAATTCCCGGCATGGCCTACCAGCCTCCGCTCATTGGCTCGAAGATGCTGCTCAACTTCAACGCTTCATCGTGGCCGTACATCGGCGGGTGGGCCGCCTTCGCATCGATGGCACTGGGCCTGGTGGTTGCGTTCTTCGAGTTTCGTACAGGAAAGCGTGACAAGCGAGCCGTTACCACCGAACCCAAGGTAGCCCGGCGCAATCCCTCCACGACGTTAGAAATGGTAGCCTGACATGCGTTTGAATAAAACCTATATCCTGCTCTGCTTGCTGCCTTTGTTCTTGCTAAGCGCCTGCACACCCGAGCCGCAGCCGATCCACTTCGGCCACGACCAGTGTGCTCATTGCAAGATGCTCATCAGCCAGGACCAGTACGGGGCTGAGCTGGTGACGAAGAAAGGCAAAGTCTTCAAGTTCGACTCTATCGAATGCCTGGCCGCGCACCAGCTAGAAGGCAAGGTCGATCCAGAAGACGTGCATTCGCTCTGGGTCGTCGACTTCAACCACCCGCCGCACCTGTTGCCGCTCGAAGATGCGTTCTTCCTACACAGCCGCGACCTGCGCAGCCCGATGGGCCTGAACGTGACAGCCTTCGGTCCTGGCATCCAGCAAACCGCCGTGCTGCATGCTTTCTACGGCGAGATCATCGACTGGCCGCAGGTGCTCGACCTCGTCCGCACCAACCAGACGGGCCACGGCGCGATGCAGCCCACCAGCCAGCCCTTGCACTAATTCAGACCATTGGTAGAGACGTTGCTAGTCTGTGTTTGGCAATACCGTGCAGTTTGTGTTCCCTCTCCCTCGATGGGAGAGGGACAGGGTGAAGCTATGATTGGGCTGGGCGGCTTGGGTCCGCTTTTCCCCCTCACCCTAGCCCTTTCCCTCCAGGGGAGAGGGAACGTGTGCATCGACAGTGGAGACGAAAGTAGTCTGCTATGACCTTGTTCCCCAACATACCGCGCCTGATGATCTTGTTGCTGTTGGCGGCACTGGCGCTGCCGGTCACGGCGCAGGAGATCATCGTTACGCCGGATGGCCCTGTGACAACGCTGGGCGCGGCCGTCCGGCAGGCGCGGTCGGGTGACCGGGTCGTCGTGCAGAAAGGCGTCTACCGCGAACCGACTATCGTAATCGACAAAGCCGTCGAGATCGTCGGTGAAAAAGGCGCGGTGCTGGACGGGCAGGAAGCCAACCAGATCATGACCATCACCGGCGACAGCGTGACCGTGCGCGGGCTGGTATTTCGCAACGTCGGCACCAGCTTCGTGGAAGACCGGGCAGCGATCAAGGTGGATGAAGGGCAGCATTGCACGATTGAAGACAACCGCTTCGAGGATACGTTCTTCGCCATCTACCTGGCCAAATCCGCGCACTGCCGTGTGGCGGGTAATGAGATTGTTGGGGCGAAAGCGTCCGAGTCGAAGTCGGGCAACGGTATTCATCTGTGGTATAGCAAAGACATCACGGTCGAGAACAACACCATTCACGGCCACCGCGACGGCATCTACTTCGAGTTCGTCGAGGACAGCCATGTGGCGGGCAACGTGAGTGAAAACAACCTGCGCTACGGGCTGCACTTTATGTTCTCGGATCGCTGTGCCTATCGCAACAACACCTTCCGCGACAACAACGCGGGCGTGGCGGTGATGTACACCGAGCACGTCGAGATGACGGGCAACCGCTTCGAGCACAACTGGGGCAGCGCCGCTTACGGCCTCTTGCTCAAAGATATCACCGACAGCCGCATCGCCGACAACACGTTTCGCGAAAACACCATCGGTGTCTACGTGGAAGGGAGCAACCGCCTCACCGTTGAGCAGAACGACTTTCTGGAAAACGGGTGGGCCATCAAGCTGATGGCGGACGCCCAGGACAACCGCTTCGCCCGCAATAACTTCATCGGCAACTCGTTCGACGTGGCGACCAACAGCCGCCACCACTACAGCACCTTCGTCGAGAACTACTGGGACAACTACCAGGGCTACGACCTCGACCGCGATGGCTACGGCGACAAACCGTTCCGGCCCGTCCGCCTCTTCTCGCTGATGGTGGAGCACAACGAGCCGTCGCTGCTGTTGCTGCGGAGCTTTTTCATCGACCTGCTGGACGCTGCTGAGCGCGTCATTCCCTCGCTGACGCCCGAGACGCTGGTGGACGAGCGGCCGGTCATGCGGAGAATCTAATGAACATCCACACGCTTACATCCCCCATAGTTACACAACCCGATCCTGCCGAATCCATGATTGACCTCGCCGCCATAGAAAAACGTTTCGGCAAGCTCCATGTGCTGAAAGGGGTCAACCTGCATATCGACCGGGGGCGGGTGACGGCCATCGTCGGCCCCAACGCTTCGGGCAAGACGACGTTGATCAAATCGATCCTGGGGCTTACCAAGCCAGATGGCGGCCAGATTCTCTTCGACGGAGACAAGGTCAACGGCGACTGCCAATACCGCGAGCGCATTGGCTACATGCCACAGGCGGCGCGCTTCCCGGAAAACCTGAGCGCCCGCGAAGTCCTCGCCATGCTGAAAGACTTGCGTGGCAATCCCACCGACATCGACGAAGAACTCCTCGACACCTTTGCCGTGGAGGACGAACTCGACAAGCCGCTGCGTACGCTCTCGGGCGGGACGCGGCAGAAGATCAGCGCCATCGTCGCCTTCCTGTTCCGCCCCGACGTGATCATCCTCGACGAACCCACCGCCGGGCTGGACCCTGTGTCGAGCGGCATCCTCAAGGACAAGATCAGCAAAGAGCGTGACGCGGGCCGCACGTTCATCCTGACCTCGCACATCATGAGCGAGATCGAAGAACTGGCCGACGACCTCGCCTTCCTGCTCGACGGTCAGATCCGCTTTGCCGGATCGGTGGACACCCTCAAACGACAGACGGGGGCACACCGACTGGAACGCGCCATCGCCCATATGATGGTGCAAGACGACGCCAACGAAGAATCGAAGGAAGCTGCGTAAATCGCCATGTATACTACTGCCAAAATCATCAAGTACGAGGTCAGCGATGTGATCCGGGGCAAATGGCTCCTGGTCTATGCCCTCTTCTTCCTCGTCGTCACCGATATGCTCTTTCGCTTCGGTGGCGGTAGTGCGAAGGCCCTGCTCAGCCTGTCCAACATCGTGCTGATTCTGATTCCGCTCGTCAGCATCGTCTACGGCACGATGTACCTGTACAACGCCCGCGAGTTTACCGAGCTATTATTAACGCAGCCGGTGACGCGCCGGACACTTTTCGGTGGGCTGTACACTGGGCTGGCGGCTCCGCTGGCGCTGGGCTTTCTGGTAGGCATCGGGGTTCCGTTCGCCATCCACGGCGTGCAGGCGGCCTCGCACTACACGACGCTCCTGACGCTCTCCCTCTCGGGCGTAGCGCTGACGTTCATCTTTGTCGCGCTGGCCTTTCTCATCGCGGTACGGTTCGAGGACAAGGTGCGCGGCCTTGGCGTGGCGATCCTGCTCTGGCTATTCTTCTCCGTGCTCTACGACGGCTTCGTGCTGTTCCTCGTCAACGCCTTCGCTGACTACCCGCTGGAGAAGCCGATGATCGCCCTGATGTTGCTCAACCCCATCGATCTGGCCCGCGTGCTGCTGCTGCTGACATTCGATGTATCGGCGCTGATGGGCTACACAGGCGCGGTCTTCGAAGCCTTCTTTGGTAGCGCGCTGGGCATCGGCCTCTCGGGGGCGGCGCTGGGCGTCTGGCTGGTCGTGCCGCTGGTGGCAGGCAGTCGCCTTTTCAAAAAGAAGGATTTTTAGGTGGCTTCGCTGTCATTGTGTTCGCTTTGCTCACCTCATTGGTCATTGATGAGCAGAATGCCTGCAATGACCAATGACGCGCCGAAGGCGCAAATGACCACGCAACCAATAACCGCACCCTACATCCTTTCGCAGAGCTATTTAGCCATACATGGTGCTCTACCTTTCCCCAACCCCCTATTCGTCATGACAGACAAGACGGCTTCCTTTCTCGCGCAGGCTCCTCGCATCATCCAGAGTGGGATGGGCATTGCGGTTTCTAGCTGGCGGCTGGCCCGGCGGGTCGCGCAACTCGGTGAATTTGGCGTCGTCTCTGGTACGGCTATCGATGCCGTCGTGGTGCGCGAGTTGCAGGAGGGCGACCCCCACGACCGGCTTCGTGTGCTGCGTACCTATCCTGACCAGGAGATCGTCGAGTACCTCATCAATCGATTTTATGTGGAGGGCGGAATCTCCGAGGGGCAGCCGTACAAGCTGTTGCCCATCCATCGCTTTAAGCCGACCGTTCGCTCGCAACGCCTGCTCAGCGCGGCGACGTACAGCGAGGTGATGCTGGCCCGCGAAGGGCACGACGGGCTGATCGGGATCAACCTGCTTTGCAAGCTCAAGCGATACAGTCTGGCGTGCATGTATGGCGCGATGCTGGCCGGGGTAGACGCCGTCCTGATGGGGGCCGGTATCCCGATTGAGGAAGCCGAGGAGATGCAGAAGCTGGCTGCGGGCGAGAAAGCCCGGCTCCGCCTGGACGTAGATACGACCCAGGCCCCCGACCCCAAGGCAGCACACTACTACGAGTTGGATCCTGCCGATCTGCTGGACAACCCGCCCCAACTAACCTGCCCGATGTTCTTCCCCATTATCGCATCGGACACGCTTGCCCGCATCCTTGCCAAGAAACTGCCGCCGGACCTCATCACCGGATGGATCATCGAAGGGCCGGTTGCGGGCGGCCATAATGCCCCGCCCCGAAGCAAGCAGCACGATGAGGACGGCAACCCAGTCTATGGCGAGCGGGACATCGCCAACCTCGATACGGTGGCGGCGCTCGGCTATCCATTCTATCTGGCTGGCGGTTATGGATCGCCTGAGAAACTGCAAGAAGCCTTGCGGCAAGGGGCAGCAGGTATCCAGGTAGGCTCGCTGTTCTCGCTTACGACTGAGTCCGGCTACCCGATGGACTACAAGCGTACGATGATCCAGAAGATCCACGAAGGCGCGGCGGTCGTCCGTACCGATGGACGCATCTCCTCAACGGGCTTTCCTTTTAAGGTGTTGGAGTTGGAAGATACCCTCGGTATGCCCGCCAACTATGCGCAGCGCACCCGCATCTGCGACCTGGGTTATCTTCAGCAAGCGTACGTCGATGACAAGGGCCGCGTACAGGGGCGCTGCCCATCCGAACCCGTCGAGACCTACATCGAGAAAGGCGGACAACGTGAGGACACCGACCGGCGGGGCTGCCTGTGCAACGCGCTGATGGCGAACCTTGGGCTGGGTCAGCAGCAGAAGTGGGGCCGCGAAGGCCGGATGTTCACTGCCGGAGACGACCTGATACACCTGCCGCTTGGCTCTGTGAAGCAACCGTCCTATACCGCCGAGGATGTCATCCGCTATCTGTACAGTACGGAGCAACCCATAACCGCCTGATCAATCCTTTACCGGATGCAGCCTGCTAGCTGCTTCCATCTCCCATCGCTAAACAAAAGCTATCTATAACCCCATGCATCAAGACACGCTAACACCTGATTTCACAGATCTCGCTCACCGGACCGTTGGCGAACTGGTCGCGGAGGACTATCGCAAAGCCGAAGTCTTCAAACGCTACGGCATCGATTTCTGCTGTGGCGGCGGACGCACCGTGCAGGACGCCTGCGCTAAGAAAGGCGTCGATTACGAAGAACTGGCTTCGTCTCTGCGCACCGTTGCGGCCTCGGAACGCACGGCCCCAGCGCTGAACTTCAAGGAGTGGGATCCTGGCTTCCTGGCCGACTACATCGTGAACATACACCACGTCTACGTGCGTGAAAATCTCCCGCTGCTCAAACAGTTTACCACAAAGGTAGCCCGCGTACACGGCGAGGCCCATCCTGAAGTCGTCGAGATTGCCCGGCTGTTCGATGAACTGGCGCAGGAACTCGACCAACACATGATCAAAGAGGAAACCGTGCTTTTCCCGCACGTTAAGCGACTGACAACGGCCTATAAACAAGGCACAACACTCACGTCACCTCCGTTCGGCACCGTGCAAAATCCCATCCGTATGATGGAGCACGAACACGACCAGGCGGGCGCGATCATGCACGAGATTCGCCGCTTGAGCAACGACTTCACGCCACCAGAAGGTGCCTGCACGACGTACCGCGTGACCTACGCCAAGCTGCAAGAATTCGAGGACGACTTGCATCAGCATGTCCATCTGGAGAACAACATCCTGTTTCCCAAGACCGCCGCGCTGGAAAGCAAGGTGGCTGCCTGAGAAACCCTTTGGTACATGCTATGCGTTGCAACGGGACGGGGTGGGTCTCTGAACAGTCACCATACAGTTTCTGAGTGTACCAATAATCCGTGAGCCCATTAAGCATCCAAATTTATGCTTGCTGATATTGAGAGCGAAGCCGACATCCAGCAGATCGTCGATGCTTTTTATGGCACCATCACCGACGATCCGGTGCTGGCACGTTTCTTCGAGACGCTCGACCTGAATGCTCATCGCCCCCGGATGGTAGCATTTTGGTCGAGCGTGGTGTTTTCTACGGGCACGTATCGCGGGCAGCCGTTCGAGAAACATGCCTTGCTGGACGGGTTGGAGGCACGGCATTTCGATCAATGGCTGCATCGGTTTGAGACGACCATCGACGCCCGTTTTGAAGGCGAAGCCTCCGAGCGCATGAAAATGGCGGCGACACGGATCGCCATGGTTTTTCAGAGCAAGCTCGGGTTGCTGGCAGGGATGTAGCACTTCACGCGCTGACTTTGCGGTAGCGGCGGAGGGCGAGCATCAGCATGGCGGTGGCATAGGCGACGAGTGCCCAGAACTCGAACTGCACCGCGCCGAAGCCCGCTCCTTTCAGCAGCACGCGCCGCATGATGGTGATGAAGTATGCCACCGGGTTGAGCAGCGTCAGCTTCTGCGCCCACACAGGCATGCTCTCGATGGGGGTGAACAGGCCACTCATCAGGATGAAGATGACCATCACGAACCACGCAATGAACATGGCCTGCTGCTGCGTCTCCGTCACCGTCGAGATCAGCAGACCGAGGCCGAGCATGGCGAGCAGGTAGACCGTGGCGAGCGCGAAGACGAGCGCGAGGTTGCCGAGCATCGGAATCCGAAAGACGAGCCACGCGATCACCAGCCCGAACGCCAACTCGAACAGCGCGATCACCAGAAATGGCAGCAGCTTGCCCGCCACAAACTGGTACTTGCGAATCGGCGTCACGTTGAGTTGCTCGATGGTGCCGATCTCTTTCTCGCGCACCACATTCATCGCCGAGAGGAACGTGCCGATCATCGTCACCAGCAGCACCAGGATGCCGGGCACCATGAACGTCTGGTAGTCGAGGTCCGGGTTGTACCAGTGCGCCGGGATGATCTCGATGGCAGGCGGTCGTTCCGCTTCGACAGCACGGCTCACGAAATCGACCTGGATGTCGCGGTTGAAGGTGGAGAGAATGGTGTTGGCATACGATTGCACCACGCCCGCCGTCGCGCCGTCCTGCGCATCAAAGACCATCTGAAGTTGAGCCGTACCGCTCCGCCGGAGGTCGCGCTCGAAGCCGTGCGGGATGTGCAGCACGAGCCGGGCTGTCCGCCGCAGCAACGCCTCGTCGGCCTGCGCTGCCGAGAACGCCGTCTCCACCACCTCGAAGTAGCCCGAGGCTTGCAGCTTCTCCACCAGCCGCCGCGAGGTCGTGCTCTGGTCGAGGTCCACCAGACTCACCGGCGTGCTGCGCACCTCGAACGTCGCCGCGTTTGCCAGCACCAGCAACTGCACCACCGGCATCACAAAAATGATCGCCAGCATCGCCCGGTTCCGGGCAATCTGGAGAACCTCTTTCTGCAAGATGAACAGGATGGTGCGCATCGTTTGAGTGTGGGAGGATGGGTGTTTGGAAGTGTGGGAGGGCAGGTTGGGGACTTCTCAAAACGTCCCCACCGTGTCATTTCGAGCGGAGCGAAGCATAGTCGAAATCTCGTCGGAAAGGAATTGCAAGGCTGCACGGGCGAGATCCCTCCGCTTCGGTCGGGATGACACGAAGAGAAATTGGTGAGTTCACTCCAGCCGCACCTTGAAATTGCGGATGCTGGCGGCCATCAGGATTACAGTCATCCCGGCGAGGATCAACGTTTCCTGCCAGAAATAGGCGAGACCGACGCCTTTGAGCATGATGTCGCGGACGATGAGCAGGAACCACTTGGCGGGGACGATATGGCTCAGGTATTGCAGCGGCAGCGGCATGCTGGAGATCGGGAAGATGAAGCCGGAGAGGATGACGGTCGGCAGCAACAGGCCCGCCAGCGAGATCATCGTCGCCGTCTGTTGTGTCTGGCTGCGCGTGGAGATAAGGATGCCGAGGGCGAGGGCGCAGAGGATGAACAGCAGGCACTCCGCCAGCAGCAGCGCCACATTGCCGCGCACAGGCACGCCAAAGACGAACCGCGCCAGCACCAGAATCGTCACCACGTTGACGAACGAGAGCAGCAGGTACGGCAGCACCTTGCCGATGATGATCTGCACGGGCCGCAGCGGCGAGACGAGCAACACCTCCATCGTCCCCATCTCCTTCTCCCGTGTGTTGGTGATGGAGGTCATCAGCGCCGAGACGAGCATCAGGATCAGCGCCATCAAGCCCGGCACGAACAGGTTGACGCTTTTGAGTTCGGGGTTGAACCGCATCCGTACCTCGGGCACGATCCGCACGCCGCCGCCCGCGCCGAACGTGCGCTGCTGATAGTCTTGCAGGATCGCCGAGGTGTAGGCCAGCATGGTGCTCGCCGTGTTCGGATCTGTCGCGTCGGTGATGACCATGACCTGGGCCATGCCGTCGCGGTGCAGGCGTTGCGCAAATTGGGGCTCGAAGAGGATGGCTTCTTTGATGGCTCCTTGCTGAAAAGCCTGTTCGATCTCATCGACATGTTGCAACAGCGCGGCACCCTCGAAGTATGGCGAGGCCAGCAGTTCACTGACGATAGCCTCCGTCACAACATCGTGCGACCGATCCAGCACGGCGACCTGGATATCCGCAATCTCATTGCGGATCGCAAAGCCGAACAGCGTCAACATAATTACCGGCATCCCGAACAGAATCAGCAATGTCCGTCGGTCGCGGAAGATGTGGTAGACTTCTTTGGTGACGAAACCCTGGAAACTGGTCATGTCGCGTTGCGGATGGTTCGAGGCAAGTGCTGTTTGTTATCGTTTGTGTTTTGTGTGGGAGGTTGGGGGGATGGGAGTAAGGGAGCGTTGATTTTTGATTTCTCCCAACCACTCATCCTCCCACACCCCCATCCTCAACTTCGCGCCAGCCGGACAAACACCTCGTCCATCGACGCGGCCTCAAACTCTTCCTTCAGCGCAGCCGGGGTGTCGAGGGCTTCGATTTTGCCATCCACCATGATCGAGACGCGGTCGCAGTATTCGGCCTCGTCCATGTAGTGCGTGGTGACGAAGACGGTGATGCCACGGGCAGCGGTTTCGTAGATCAGGTCCCAGAACTGCCGCCGTGTGATCGGATCGACGCCGCCCGTGGGTTCGTCGAGGAAGATGATGCGCGGATCATGCAGCAAGGCTACCGAAAACGCAAGCTTTTGCCGCCAGCCCAATGGCAGCGACTGGATGCGCTGGTCGCGGGCGTGGACAAGATCAAGCCGATTCAGCAGCGCGTCGGTTTTCTCGCGGATAGCGGATCGGGAAAGGCCGTAGATGCCGCCGTAGAACCGGATGTTTTCCGCCACCGTCAGGTCTTCATAGAGCGAGAACCGCTGGCTCATGTAGCCGATGTTTTGCTTGATTTCCTCGCGCTGGGTATACACATCGAAGCCGCCGACGGTCGCGCTGCCGGAGGTCGGTTCGAGCAGGCCCGTAAGCATCCGCATCGCCGTCGTTTTGCCCGCGCCGTTGGCTCCGAGAAAACCCAGGATTTTGCCCTCGGCCACGTTGAAGGTGATGTGATCGACAGCCGTAAAGTCGCCAAACTTCCGCGTCAGGTTGTCTACGTCGATGATGGACATGGTTCGAGGGTCGATTTCTGAAGTTCGAAGGTCGATGGTTGATACACGAGGCTCGGTGCATTCCGCACCTCTTCCAATTGCTATCTCTTCATTCAATCGACCCTCGAAAATCGACCCTCGCCCTTCTCATCGGTCATCAATTCCATGAAGGCGTCTTCGATGCCAGCATCGATAGGTTGTATCTTGATGTCCGAGAAGCCCTGTTCGAGCAGGTAATTGCGGAGGGCATCTTCGTCGGCAGCAGGGCGGGCGTCGGTGTAATGGAGGGATTCGCCGAAGGCATAGACGGCGTGCGCATGCGGGTAAGCGCGGAGGGCCTGGATGAGGTCGTAGCGGCGGTCAGCTTTGACAGCAAGCAAGGGGCGTTCGTACTGCGCTTCGATCTGCGCGGGCGTATCTACCTGGAGCAGGCGACCCGCCTGGATCAACGCGACGCGGTCGCACAGCCGCGCCTCGTCCATGTAGGGCGTGGAGACGACGATGGTGAGGCCGTCTGTTTTCAGGCCTTGCAGCATCTCCCAGAACTCCTTGCGTGAGACGGCATCGACGCCGGTCGTCGGCTCGTCCAGAAACAGCACGCGGGGCCGGTGGATGAGTGCACACGACAACGCCAGCTTCTGCTTCATCCCGCCCGACAGTGCGCCCGCCTTGCGATTCTTGAACGGCTCGATCTGCTGGTAGATGTCTTTGATGAGGTCGTAGTTGGCGGCGACCGTCGTTCCGAAGACCGAGGCGAAGAACGTCAGGTTTTCTTCGACGCTCAGGTCCGGGTAGAGCGAGAAGCGGCCCGGCATGTAGCCCAGGCGTTGGCGCAGCGTGCGGTAGTTCTTCACCACATGCAGCCCATCCACGAACGCCTCGCCCGCATCCGGCAGCAGTAGCGTCACCAGGATGCGAAACAGCGTCGTCTTGCCTGCTCCGTCCGGTCCGACGAAGCCAAACAGCTCGCCCTCGCCCACGCGAAACTGCACATCGTCCAGCGCCTGCACATCGCCGTATTGCTTGCTGAGGTCGGTAACGGTGATCATGGCGATTTGGTTATTGGCTTGTTGGGCATTGGAAAAGCGTTGAAGTTGGCAATGACATCATTGCTGGCACTCCGAGGGGGTTTGCGTTCCCTCTCCCTTGATGGGAGAGGGCCAGGGTGAGGGTGGTAGTTTGCCCGTGATTTCCCCCTCACTCTGTCTCTCTCCCACAGGGGGAGAGAGGACGCTTATTCATCGTTTCAGTGTACGTCAATAGTTTCTCAGCCTGTACGATCTCCCATTTTCTAATTCCCATTTCGCCGTCCTTCGAGCCACACCTCGCCGGGCATCCCGATCTTGAGTGCCCCATCGGGGTTGGCGACGCGGACTTTGAGGGCGTAGACGAGGTTGACGCGCTCCTCTTTGGTCTGGATAATCTTCGGCGTGAACTCGGCCTCCGAGGCGATGCTCACAATCTCACCCGGCAGGGAGCGGTTGTCGGTGCGGGTTTCGTCGATCTGGACGTCCACGGATTGGCCCAGGCGGATGTGCGGCAGTTGGTCCCCGCTGATATAGGCGCGGAGCGTGAGCGTACTCAGGTCGGCGATTTTGTAGAGCGGCTTTCCCGTAGCCGTCATTTCGTGTGGTTTGGCATAGGTCACGAGCACCGTGCCCGCCATCGGGTTGACGATGACGCTCCGATGGATCTGGTCGTTGATCTGGGCGATCTGCGCGTCGATGGCATCGACTTCGGCGAGGATGGGCGCGTTTTGCGTGCGGATCTGCTGGATCTGCTGATTCAGCACGCGGATCTGCCCGTTGATGTCGTCGAGTTGCTTTTGCGGGGCGGCCTGGTCGGCAATCAGTTTTTCCAGCCGCGCCTGCTCAATCTCGGCGACGCGCTTTTGCTCTTCCAACACATCCACCTGTGCTACCACTCCGCGCGTCCGGCTTCTCGCCGATTGCCGTTGCGCCTGCAATTGATCGCGCCGCAGGGAAAGTTGGGTGGTATCAACGAGACCGACGATCTGCCCGGCGATTAGGCTGTCGCCTTCGTTTACTTCAAAGCGCAACAGACGACCGTTCGCTTCCGAAGAGATTAAGGTCTCAACAGCCTCAAACGTGCCATAGGCGTCGGCCTGATCGTCCTTGCCGTTACAGCCCATGAGCCACAGCGTTATCAGAAGCCAGCCAGCCAATCCGGTAGTTTTTATCCGATGCGTCATCATTGCTCCCCAATCGTAGTCAGATAGTTCACCTGCGCCTGGGCAAGTTGGATGCGGTGCAGGGCCCGTGTGAGTTCAGCCTGATGGGCTGCGTTGCGCTCGGTGAGATAATCGGTGGCGGTGATGACGCCGTTGGCAAGCTGGCTCGCGGCCTGCTCCACCACCCGCTGTCGCAGGGCAATGATCTCCTCATCTGTTTGTAGCAGCGCTTGTAGCCGTTTGATGTCGGCGAGATGCTGCTGCGTGGCAACGCTGAGTTGCTGTGTGAAGGTGGCTTCCTGGGCGTCGACCATTTCCTGTTGCAGCGCCAACGCTTCCTGGTCGCGGCGGCCCGTGTGCCAGTCCCAGGCGTTCCAGTTCACCCGCAGGCCGACGGTGTAGAACGGCTTGAAATCTGTCTTGAAGAAGTCAAGCGCCGGAGGGCGACCGTAGGCCGCCTCGGCGAAGCTGGACACCGTCGGGCGGTTCTTGCGGGCGGAAAGGGTTTGTTGAGCCGCGAGCCGCGAGCGATTCAGGTCGAAGAGGGGGTATTCCGGCCGCTGCTGCATAGCAGAGAGCGGCGTAGCGATCCCGGCATCGGGTAGGGCGAGCACGACATCGTCGGGCAACGTTTGATCCATCAAAACCTCCAGCACATCCAGCGTGGCACGACGGTTGGTGCGGGCTTCGAGTTGTTGCTGCTCCACCTTGATGCGTTCGGCAGCCAGCACATCCGCCTGGCCCGGTAGCGCTACACCGCCGCGTACCTGCGCTTGAACCAGGTTCAGCTTGGCGTCAATGTCTTCTTGCAGCGTCGCCAGTGAAGCCAGTTGGGCTTCCAGCAATAGAACTCGCAGAAAGGCATTGTTGACCTGCTGCCGCACGGCGTAGCTCTCGACTTCCACCTGTTGCTGGTCGATGTCGCGCTGGATCGTTTCCAATTCTTTCTGCACGGCGATCATACCCCCATCGTACACCAACTGGTTGACCGACAGCGCCACTTTATATTGATCGTTGTCTGGCTGTGGGAAGGAAACGCCGGGAATCTCCAACGGAAGGTTGACGACATCGGAGTAGTAGGTCGCCTGCCCACCGAGGTCGATGGAGGGTAGATAGCGTGCTTGCAGGTTCTGTACCCGCAACGTAGCGATGGCCTCACGCAGGTCGATTTGCTGGCGGAGCGGATACTGTGCCTCGGCAGCCCGGTACGCGGCGTCGAGGGTAAGCGTATCGGCGGGCGCGGTGGCGATGAGGAGCGCGACGAGTAGCATCATGGCTCCAGCGCGTTGAGGATGAAGGCAGTGACTTCCTGCTTGCGGGCCTCCAGAAAAGCGTCGTAGGCCGCATCATCGAAGCCGACAACAGTCTGGAGCATAGGCCGGGCAATGAATGGGAAAACACACAACCCGAGGATATTTGCCAGCAGGTGCGGCGCTTCGATGGGCCGGATCTCGCCACGCGCTACGGCCTCTTCGATATCCTGGGCGATCCCAGCGAATTTATCGCGGGCCAACTCGCCTACAAACTGGCGCAGCCGGTTGGGATTGCGACGCAACTCCTGAAGGATGAAACCCGGCACATGCGGATTCGCCACGATCTGGTCGATGTAGGTGTGGACGAACCGTTCTATCTTCTCGCGCAAAGGCATCTCGGCGGTGAGCACACCGACGATCTGGGGCACTACGCGCATCGCCGAGACGTGGAAGACCGCCTCAAATAGCTTGTCCTTGCTGCGATAGTAGTAGTGCAGCAGGGCCTTGTTGATGCCCGCCCGGTCGGCGATTTCCTGCATGCGTGCGCCGCCGTAGCCCTGCTCGTGGAATACATCGCGTGCTGCTTCGAAGATTTTGTCTTCGGTCGCTTTTCCCGTTTCCTCGCTCATACTTGGCCTTTTTGTAAGATGATCGGGTGTAATCTAAATGGTTTAACCTAAATATTCAACCATATGGTTAAATTATTTGGTCAATGCCAAACATTGGTCGTGTTGGAAAAGTGGGTGTTTGCTCTACGAAATGCGCTAGAAGCTTCTTATTCTACGGTCTCAACCAGCCCACCCCAACTGAGAGGATTATTATGTGGTCGAACCAGCTAAAAAAATCAATAGCTCTTGTCTTTACTACGTTGTTTGTTGTTGCCTGGAGCATGCCTGCGCAGGCGCAGGATGACATGGCAGATGTGCAAATAACAGCGACAGAAGTCGCCGAGGGTGTGTACATGCTCGAAGGGCGCGGCGGCAACATCGGGGTGTCGGTGGGCACAGATGGGGCGTTTATCATCGACGATCAGTTTGCTCCGCTGACCGAGCGCATCCTGGCGGCGGTGGCTGAACTCTCAGACCAGCCGGTGCGGTTTGTGGTCAACACCCACTGGCACGGCGACCACACGGGTGGCAACGAAAATATGGGCGAAGCCGGAGCCATCATCGTGGCGCATGAAAACGTCCGTGAGCGGATGAGCACAGAGCAGTTCAATGCGGCTTTCGACAGAACCACGCCGCCCGCACCGGAAGGAGCCTGGCCGGTTGTCACATTCACAGACGCCATTACCTTCCACTGGAACGGCGACGACATCCATGTGCTGCACGTCGAGCCAGCGCACACCGATGGCGATGCCGTCATCCATTTTGCCAACGCTAACGTCGTCCACATGGGAGACACGTATTTCAACGGCTTCTATCCCTACATTGACGTTTCCAGCGGTGGCACGCTAGATGGCATTATCACCGCGGCGGACCGGGTGTTGGCGCTGGCGGATGACGACACAAAGATTATCCCCGGTCACGGCCCCCTCTCCAACAAAGCCGAGTTGCAAGCCTACCACGATATGCTCGTCGGTGTGCGCGATAACGTGCAAAATCTTATCGCCGATGGAACTGACCGGCAGGCCCTCATCGACGCCAAGCCCACCGCCGACTTCGACGACGAATGGGGGGGCGGCTTCATGCAGCCCGATGTGTGGGTCGGCATTTTGTATGATGCTGTTGCTGGGGGCGAGTAGCCGTTG
This sequence comes from Rhodothermales bacterium, assembly GCA_035312345.1. Taxonomy (GTDB): domain Bacteria; phylum Bacteroidota; class Rhodothermia; order Rhodothermales; family DATGCC01; genus DATGCC01. The sequence continues at coordinate 1,648 of DATGCC010000910.1, read as the reverse complement.
AAACGTTAGGACTTACATAACTGTGCTTTTGGTGTCATCCCGGATCAAGTCCGGGATCCAAAGGTCTTGCAAGCATACTAGATCCCGGCTCCCCCGATCAAGTTGGGGGCAGGCTCAAGCCAGGATGACAAGGAGGAGTGCGTAAGGCCTGACGTGAAACGTGACGGTGCTCCTGTCAAGCCTGATTTGGCAAAGCACCGTCACGTTTTACGCATCGCGTTTCACGCATCACTTCACCAGCGCCATGCGCCCGGTTTGCATCAGCCGCTCGGTTGCAGTCTCGGCAATCACGCGGTAAAGGTGCCCGATGACAATGCAGAGGCGTTCAGATTCACCGTGCGGTTGGCCTCGGCAGTTACGGTCCCTGGCGTGTAGGTCATTACCTGGCGGCCTAGCAGGTCGATCACTTCGACGGTGACCTGGGCAGCTTCCGGCAGGTCGAAGACAATGGTGGTGGACGGGTTGAACGGGTTCGGGTAGTTACCGCCGAGGGTGAAGGCCGTAGGCAGTTCGGTAGCCTCCTCATTCGCTGTCGCCAGCGCGCCTATCACTACAGCGCCACTGGCATCGAGGACGACGAGTTGGAACGAGTTGTCGCTACGCCGCCCGGAGAGCAGCGCAACAAAAGCGATCCAGGAAAGCGGCGATAGCGGTCTGTTCAACAGGGTCGTCATGGGGCCAGTCATTTAGAGAAAAGGATGTGAAAGGGCTCGTGTCAGGAAGGGAAAAGCGTCTGTATCCGGGCCCGGAGCGTGCGGGCGTTGAAGGGTTTCTTGAGCACCTCGCCGCCCAGCGTAGCATCGCCGGTGATGAGCAGGACGGGGATATGCGTCAGCGCCGGATCGGCGTGCAAAGCATTTCGTAGTGCCAGCCCGTCCATGCGCGGCATGATCACATCGGCAATCACCAGCGCGAGGTCGGGTGTGGTGCGGGCCAGACGGAGGGCTTCTTCGCCATCGCTCGCTTCCAGGATGTGCTGCGTTAGCGGCTTGAGGCAGGTGCGCAGGTAGCCCCGCACTTCCGCATCGTCATCCACGACCAGCACACACGGGAGCGTGACCGCTTTACGAGCGGTGGCCTTCGCATCGCGCAGATGTGGATCATCGCCTTGCGATGGGGAAAAGGCCGCCAGCATGAGGCGGGGCGAATCGATAGGAGGGACCCAGGATGGCTGCATGGAAAAAGCCCGGCGCTGATGAGCGGATGACGTACGGGCCAGTATGCAGCAGCGAGACGGAGCGCACCTTGCGTAACAGTCTCAATCGATTGTGTCTCTATCTCATGAGACGAACACGCAAGGCTTTGAGACGCAGGCGCAGTTGAGGGAGTGTGGGAAAAGGAAAATAGAAATTGGTAAATGGTTGGGGATTTGCCATTCCCCAAACAGGGCACCTGTAGGGACGGACCTATGTGTCCGTCCGACGCCGATCATTCACATCACACAGACTTCAGGCGTCTCGTTGAGCGTCGGTGCGAAAAGCCGACGGGCTGACGCCGACGGGCTGACGCCGAAGTGATCACGGAAGCGATTGCAGAAATGCGAAATGCTGCGGAAGCCGACGCCGTAAGCCACTTCGCTGACGGTGATATCCGGCTCCTGGAGCCACCGGGCGGTCTGCTCCAGCCGAAGCTGCCAGACCAGATCCAT